>NZ_NXLS01000007.1 GCF_003364315.1 Helicobacter ganmani
TTATTTTCTTTAGATTCTTTTAGCAGTGTTTGTATTATGGAATCGCTTGAAGAATCTGTTTGGATTGAAGTATTCTTGGAGATTCCATAAGCATTATAATCTTGTTTGGTTTTTAATTCTTGATTTTCTTTTTCTAGTTTATCTCTTTGCTCTAAGACTTCAAAGAAAGTTTGTGAGGAATCAAAGTTGGAGGAGAGAGAAAGGAGGAAGTCGTTAGTAGTATCGCCAAAATCTTGTGAATATTTTATCTCTATGTTTGCTAAAAATATATCTGCAAAGCTATGATAAAAAGCACCATAAGTATCGGTAATTGATTGTGTTTCCCAAGAGATTTTAACCCCATTAAATTCTACGGAATTAGGTTGAGAATAAAAAGACATTACTTGAGCAATTGCATCAGTGATTTGTTCTTGTAATGCAGGAGAGAGCATATCTGTAACTTGTCCGAAGAAATTACAACCACTCATTTGCATTTTTTCATATCTATAAGCAGCAACTCCTTTTTTCACATATTCTCCTATATCTCCGCCTATTTTTTTATCTTGGATATTGTTTTGAATGTTTTTTAAAAACTCTTCAAACCTTGTGTCTAAATCATTGTTTTCTGTCCTTATTCCATACGCTAAAAATAGGTTTGACAAATGATTATCAAACTTTAATTCTGGGTAGTCTCTTGCCATTTCAATATGATTAATATTGATTGTTCTATTTAGCCCATTATTAGCATAAAACTTATAATCTTCCTCCATTGTGTCTTCCATAACTTCAGGATTAGACTTATAAATCATAAGCATAATGGAATCCATTTGTTCATTTAAAAATCTTTGTGCTTCTTTTACATCTTTACTTGTAATATTATCTTTTGCTTTTTCTTGCATTTTGGATTCAATTTCTTTAATAAAACTTTCATTTCTTAGTCCTATTTGCTCTCCGTCAGATACAGCACAAATATCAAACCACGCATCTCCAAGGTTATTGTTTGTTGTATAGCTATCAATATTTTTTCTCCAAGTTTCTTGATAAAAGTGTGTTTGGTTTTGTATTTTATTTAGAATCTCATCATCGTTTAAAGCATTACTTTGTTGGCTTCCGCCTGTTTGCATTGAGGAAATATTGTTGTCTAATTTATTGGTTTTATCGTTCGTGCGAGAGTTGTTATATAGATAGATATTTGAATAATTACCATAAGAGTTAAAATTAGTAATATTTGACACCACTTATTCCTTAATTTAATTATTAAAGAGTAAGCAAAATATGTTCCATAACTATTTAATGATTCTTCCAATATGTCTGCGCGTGGTTTCTAATTACACCATTGATTGTATTCATAAGCGAAGTCTTATTATCTGTGAGTATTTTATTTGCATAATATCTATCCGCACTTCTTGTATAGACAGGATTATACTTATTCATACCAATAATTGAAATACTTACACTATTCTTTAAATGATTTAAAGTTGCCGAAATTACTGGAACATATTTTCCACTTCCATCATCAACATTCAAAGGGAGAAGTTCATTTGCGTAACTATCATATAGTCTATAATAAGCCGTGTATGAAACAGCGACATTACTATTGTTTCTAGTTCCATATTGATAAGAGAGACTGCTTGATACATACGCCCCCCCACAACCTGCCTCATTTCCTCCTCATTTAAGACTTTTACACCTGCACTTTGTTCGTTAAACTCTCCATTGGTTGCAAGGGCAATGAAATCTACTTCAGCAAAGAGTGTGCTTGAGATTCCAAAGATTAATAAGAATCCTAAAATTAATTTTTTCATTATTATTCCTTTTTTAAAAGTTTAAACTTTTATTGTATTGCAGAATCTTAAAAATAAATATAAAATATTTTTTAACTTTTGATTTGATGAAAAGTATTACGCAAAGAAACAAGTTTAATTTTATGCTGTGTCATTGCAAAATTCTTTTTAAATACTTCTGTATAGAATTATGGATTTGCAAGTGTAGGCAAATTGTTTGCAGATTGTGCGCCTTGTCGTTTCGCCGCTCACAATGATAAATCCTAAACACCATTACCACTTTTTGATTCTTTAAGCAGTGTTTGTATTATGGAATCACTTGTGCTTACTTGGGCTTGAGGTTCTTTTGTTGGATTATCTTTATTGTCTATTGTGTGAAAAAGTGTTTGGTAATAAAACTCTTGTGTTTGCGTGAGAATGTTTGCAAATGAGGGCTTTTCTATCCCATTGATTTTAGCAATCAAAAATCCTACTCGCGCATTTTGCCCGATTCCGCTAGATTCGTAATGGATAGTCGTACCCTCAAAGTTTAAACTTGTACTTTTATGGTAGTAAGAATGCACAAGGCTTAAGGATTCCATAATTTGCGTTTTTGTTTCCTCTTGGAGTTGTAGCCCTTCAAAGTTTAAAGCAAAGGCGAAAAATTTTGTGCCTACAATCTCTAATTCACTTTGTATGTAGTGTTGCAGTCCTGTTTGGATTTGCTCTAAATCTCCCTTTGCAATCGCATTTTGTAATTCATCTTTTGCAAAGTTAGATTGTGCAGAGAAAACTTTAAGAATATTTAATATCTTATCACCACCTTGATTCTTTAAAAGTTCAAAATCTTCTTGTGAGCCTTTTTGAGAGAATATATTTTTCTCTGCTACCATAGCTTTTTGTATAAATTCCAAATTTTCTTTATACAGGGATTCCACAATTTCTTTCATCTGCCTTTGGAGAAATGCCTTTGCGCTTCGCAATTCTACTTCACTTGGGAGTTTAGCTTTCTGCATTTTGTCCTCTAGCATATCAGCAAAGCTAAAACTAGAAAAATCGCCATTAAGATTAATTCCCATTAGATGAAAAGAATGATGATAGCTTTCTATTTGACTAATAACATCAAGATTCCTATCCTCTGCACTTACAGAGATATTTTTGGAATCTTGATGGGAATTTAGCATTGCATAAGTTGCACTTTGTATTTTCATCATTTAAGCTCAATTATCTATATCTTGATTTATCTTGCCTAATGAGATGAATAGCTTCTTGTTTTAGTCTTCCACCATTTGCTTCAAAAAGTTTGTCCGCATAATATCTATCTGCGCTCCTAGTATAAACAGGATTATATCTACTTACACCAATGATAGATAAATTGATACTATTAGTAAAAAAATTATAAGTAGCTGATACGGCTGGGGTATAACTATTCCCTCCAACATTAAGTAAGCCTAACTCATTATTGTATTCGGGGATTAATTGATAATAAGCAGTATAAGAAACTTTTGAGCCTGAATTATTTGCTGTCCCATACTCATTTAGCCTCGTATATGCGTAAGTATTATTCCCGATATATTCCAATAGTGTTGCTCCCCCCACAACCTTACTCATCTCCTCATCGTTTAAGACTTTCACACCTGCACTTTGTTCGTTAAATTCTCCATTAGTTGCAAGGGCAATGAAATCTACTTCAGCAAAGAGTGTGCTTGAGATTCCAAAGATTAATAAGAATCCTAAAATTAATTTTTTCATTATTTCTCTTTTTTAAAAGTTTAAACTTTTATTATATTACAGAATCTTAAAAATAAATATAAAATATTTTTTAACTTTTTAGTTTGTTTAAAGGTTGTTACACAAAGAAACAAGTTTGCTTTGTTTGATTAATGTTATAATTCTTATAAATTTTTACAATTTGTAAGGTTACGAATGAAAATTTTATTTCTCTCACACACAGATTCCAATCTTTATTTGTTTCGCTTGCCTATTATGCTAGCACTCAAAGACAAGGGACACGAAGTTATCGCGCTAATCCCAAAAGGAGCAGACTTCGATAAATTTGCCCCTCTTGGCATACGAGCGATTCCTTATTCTATTCATCGGAGCAGTCTCAATCCCTTAAGTGCCTTAAAAACGATTCAAGAAATTACAAAAATCTTACAAGAAATCAAGCCCGATATTGTGCATACCTTTATGCTTAAGCCCAATATTTATGGCTCTTTTGCCGCAAAAATTGCAGGGCTGGATTGCGTGATTAACAGCCTTACAGGTTTGGGGAGTTTTTATATTGATGAGAGCCTAAAATCCCGCATTTTACGATTTGTCATAGAATCCCTAAACCGCGTCGCTTTTAAAATTGCTCAAAAAGTGTTATTCCAAAACAATGAGGATTTAGAATTATATGTGCAAAAACGAATCCTATCACGCGAAAAAGCAATATTGATTAAAGGTTCTGGCATTGACACGCAAACCTTTGCACCAATAAATCAAGAATCCTACCACACAATGCGTCAAAAACTAAGCCAAGAATTGAATCTGCCAACTCTTAAGGATTCTATCTTGGTGCTAATGGTAGCGCGCGCCATTGCGCACAAGGGAGTGCGGGAATACTACAAAGCAGCAGAGATTCTTAAAAGCAAAAATCCGCATTGCATTTTTTTATATGTTGGCGGAGTAGATTTGGGTAATATTTCCTCAATGAGTGAGGAGTTTTTGAAAAGCTCTGCTGCCGTTATTTATCTCGGACAACGCAACGACATTCGCTCTCTTATAGGAGTTTGTGATTTGTTTGTTTTGCCAAGCTATCGCGAGGGGATTCCGCGCACGCTTTTAGAAGCTGGAAGTATGGCAAAACCGATGATAACAACCAATGCAGTAGGTTGTCGCGAAGTCGTTGAAAATGGTAAAAATGGCTTCTTGGTAGAAATTGGCAATGCAGGGGAGCTCGCGCAAAAAATCGCTCAACTAAGCAAGGATAAAGACCTACAAATGCGTTTTGGGCGAGCAAGCAGAGAAAAAATTTGTGCCGAATTCAGCACAGATTCCATTGTGCAAAGTTACTTGTCTCTGTATGATTTGGTTTTGTCCTCCAAACAAAAAAATTCTTCCTCTCACAGAATCTATCCAAACTTCATCAAGCCCGTTTTAGATGTTTCTCTTGGCGCAATTCTACTTATGCTGTTTTCTCCCATTTTGCTTATCGTCTCTTTACTTATCCGCACGAAACTTGGCTCACCTATATTTTTTACGCAAGAGCGTCCGGGCAAAGAGGGCAAAATTTTTAAGATTTACAAGTTTCGCACGATGAATAACGCACGCAATGAAAAAGGCGAATTGCTCCCCGATGAAGTAAGGCTTACGCAATTGGGTAAATGGATTCGCAAAAGTAGCTTAGATGAACTCCCCCAACTCTTTAATGTGCTAAAGGGCGAAATGAGCTTCGTAGGTCCGCGTCCGCTTCTTGTGGAATATTTGCCTTTGTATTCCAAAGAACAAGCACGTCGCCACGAAGTCAAGCCGGGAATTACAGGCTGGGCGCAAATCAATGGGCGCAATGCAATTTCTTGGGAAGAAAAGTTCGCGTTAGATGTATGGTATGTGAATCATCTTAGTTTTTGGTTAGATTGCAAGATTTTATGGGGGACTTTTTATAAGGTGATAAAACGCAAGGACATTAGCTCTAACACAAGCGTAACAATGGAGAAATTTCAAGGCAACAAAACGCATTCTTGTGAAGAATAAATGAAATGAGAGATGAAACAATCTAAAAAAGAAATAAAAAATAAAAAGCTAATCTTGGGATTCCTCTTAATCTTTGGAATCTCACTCTTTGCAAGCGAATAGGCGGGTTATCAATGAAGTAAATATGTCATTAGAGCCATTATTCTAACAAATGGAGATAACTATCATTTTTTCAATCTGCGCTAGAAATATTAGAGAACAAAGAAAAATAAAGTCTAATTCCACAAACAGAATCCAAAAACATTCTTAAAGCTTCTTAGCCTTTAAATACGCACGCTTGGGTGCGGGATAGCCCTCAATCGTGAGTTCCCCGCTTGACTCTAAAAAATCCTCCAAAGATTCTCCACTACTCCATTGCGTCTTGTGCTGCTCATCAAAGGCAGTTTTTAGTGTCGCAATCACTACAATTTCTTTGAATCCACATTTCATTAGCCACCCCTCAAAAGTGCGAAGCGTAGGGATAAAATAAACATTTGGCATTTTGGCATAGCGTCCCATAGGGCAAAGTGCGATTTCTTGCTCTCCATCAATTATCAGGCTATCAAAAATAGCCTCACCTCCACTTTTTAAGGCATTATAAACAAGCTTAATCGCATCTAAGGGGCTTTTGCGATGATA
This sequence comes from Helicobacter ganmani, assembly GCF_003364315.1. Taxonomy (NCBI): domain Bacteria; kingdom Pseudomonadati; phylum Campylobacterota; class Epsilonproteobacteria; order Campylobacterales; family Helicobacteraceae; genus Helicobacter; species Helicobacter ganmani. The sequence continues at coordinate 6,099 of NZ_NXLS01000007.1, forward strand.
CAAAACCCCTAAACACAACAGCACATCAAATTGTCTTGCAAAAAAGGACAATTCCTCAATGCCAAGCAACTCATACTGCAAGCGGCTTTCTTGTGCGAAAAATTGCAAAAATTGAAATTGCACAAAGCACAATGGCACAGGGTCAAACCCCACAATCCGAGCAGGATTAAGCTCCACTGCCCTAAACATATAATAACCATTGTTGCACCCTATGTCGCCTACTACCTTATCGCTTAAATGCAAATGTGGTGCAAGCAGGTTGTATTTAATTGCACTATTCCATTCGCTTTGAATTTCTAAAGTATTGAGGATAAAAGGACCTTTGCGCCACGGAATCAACTCTCTTGCCACCTCACATACAAGCGTAAAAGATTCCTCGCTTAAATGTGGAATCTCAAGCCGCACAAAATCACCATAGAAAACTTTTGCTCCTTGAAGTTCAGATTTTGGAATCACCTTTAAACGCTCAAGTTGTGCAACAAGTGGCAAAATATTTTTAAATGCCAAAGCGCGTTTGCGCTCTGCCCTTAGATATTCCAAATCCCTTTCTTGCGTCATTTAAGATTCTGCTTAAAACGACTCTAACGCGTCTTGTTCTTGTTGTTGCAAAGCTTTTTCTTTGTAAATTAGATTGTCTGGACATTTCTCGCGATAATTTCCTTGCGCGTCATAATAATAGCTTTTTTCGTCCCAATAAGAAGAAGAAATTCCACAAGCGTTTTGATAACACCCACCAAGAAGAATCACTCCCAATGCCAAAATACCAAATTTCAAAACACTCAAATTTTGCATAATATTCCTAATACTAAAATTACCTAAAAAGTGCAATTATACTCTTAATTTTAAAAGTCTAGCTTACACGATTAAATGCGATTCCAAAAAGTTTTTAGGAATAAATAACTTATGTTAATGTCTGCTTTCATAAAGCATAAATTGGAATCTTGCGGCAATCATTTGCGCTCTTTGTAGAATCTGCGTCGCCACCTCATCGCAAAAAATCTGCTTTAAGCTCTCCTCAAACAATTCCAACCAAATAGTAAAAAATTCTCTTGGAAAAGGGGGTAAATCCAAATGCGCTTTCAATGGCGCACCACTATAATCCCCGATATTTAGCAACATTCCATACCAAAAATTTGCAATCTTGCGTTTATGCTTTTCCCACAATATATCCTCTGTGCCAATTTTGTTATTAAAAACCTCTCCCACGCCGCTTTTATCCGCGCGAATCTTTGCATAAAAAATATCCATTAGCAAATCAATGCTTTCCACACAAATTTCATCATATTTTTCCATTTTTACTCCTTTAAACATAAAATGCAAGTTTTGCTAAAACGACAATCAACACTCCAAAAGTCAAAGCAATGGAGTGAATTACCTTGCGTAAAGGACTTAGTTTTTAAGCCCACAATAAAACACCAAAACAATAACAATCATCAATGCGATTCCAAACGCTAAAAAGCTTTTAATGATTAAAAATTACTGCAAAGTTGTGGCAAAATAGCCCATTTTGCTTCCAAATATTGACTTAATTGCTAGTTATGTTACAATAAGTAACATAAAAATGAGGGGAGTTTCCTTAGCTTCTTCTGCCAATAATGCTAACTATTTTGTCTGCAAATTCTTCCCTCCCAAAAAATCTTGCGAATCGGACTAAGCAACACCTCACCACAAAAGATATAGCCCAAAAAGATAATGGCGCACAATAAATGAATGGTTAAAAACATTGTATATAAATTATCCGTCACTGATTTCTTAAAAAATATTTTATTTGCATAATACTAACCAAGTTTTATGGAAAAAAATTTGATAATAGTTAATTTTTTGTTAAAATATGTTCGTTTTCCAAACTAGCTTTCTAGTTTTACATTTTAATAAGGGAGGCTTTAATGCAAGATTGTTTCAAAATATTATTTTCTTTGGGTTATAAACGTTTTTATCATAAAGAAGAAATTTTGTTCTTTGAGGGCGAGACTCCAAAACAACTTTTTGTGCTACTAAGTGGCAAAGTCAGAGTCTATAAAACCATAGAACAAAGCCTAAAAACTAGAAGTAGAAACGCAAAAAAAATAGCCAAAGAACAAATTTTACACCAAATTTGTGCGCCAAATTTCATTGCTGAAATGCCAAGCTTCTTAAACCAACCCTTTCCAGCTAGTGCAGCTTGCGATGAGGAATGCGAGATTTTAGAAATTAGTCTTGCAACTTTTCAAAAACAATGTATGGGAAATCCAACTTTCTGTCGTGAATTAGTTGCTTCACTTTGCAATAAAATCAAAATGCTAGAATCGCATATTGCTCAAAATTCCTTAGGATTAAAAGAGCGACTAATGAATTTTTTGCACGCAAATGAAACAGAGTTAGCACATTTAACACAGCGACAAATCGCCCAAAAGCTGAACACGAGTGCCGAATCTCTTTCGCGCGTATTAAGAGAACTCAAATCACAAGGAGTTTTAAACACACAAAAGGGGAAAATTATTTTAAAAGCCTAAATTTTGGGCTTTTATCGCTTTATCCAAATTCTAGCCCAACCCTATGCGTTGCTAAACTTTTCAAAATTTCGGTAAAATTCTAAAATCCAAATAGACTGAAGGGCGAGAATGAAAAAACTAGCAATATTTGGTGCTGGTGGGCACGGAGCAGTCATCGCAGAGATTTTAGAATCCCAAAATTTATCTTTTGAAATTCTCATTGACGACAATCCAAAAAACAAGATTCTTAATGGAATCACTGCCATTTCAAGAGCAGAATTTCTCAACCTAGCAAATGCTAAAGATTTTGGTATTCTCCTAGCGATTGGTGATAATTTGATGCGGCAGAATCTTTATCACTTTTTTGTCAAACAAGGATTCTGTTTGCCTTTTGTTGCACATCGTCGTGCTATAATCTCAAAATCCGCCAAAATTGCTAGCGGGAGTGTGGTAATGCCAAACACTGTTATCAACGCACGCGCTTCAATCGGAATGGGTGCGATAATCAATAGTGGGAGCATTATAGAACACGATTGCAGAATCGGGGATTTCTCCCATATTGCACCTAGTGCGACACTTTGTGGAAATGTGCAAGTTGGGGATTGCACACATATTGGTGCAGGAAGCGTGATTATTGAAGGGAAAAGTATTGGGCAACACTGCCTCATTGGTGCAGGAAGCGTAGTGATTAGCGACATACCACCGCATAAAAAAGTCGTTGGCAATCCGGCGAAAAAAGAATTAAGATAAGGAGAAATTATGGGATTTAGATTTTTTTTATCTCCCCCACAAATGAGTGGCAACGAACAACAATATGTCCAAGAAGCTTTTGAAAGCAATTATATCGCCCCGCTTGGCGCATTTGTCAATACTCTGGAAGAAAATGTTAAATCTTACACAGCCTCTCCCAATGCCTTAGCACTCAATTCTGGCACATCAGCATTGCATTTAGCATTGCGCGTCAGCGGAATCGGGCAAGGCGATTTTGTGCTTGCAAGCAGTTTTACCTTTATTGGCTCTATTGATGCGATTCTTTATCAAGGCGCAATTCCAATCTTTATTGATAGCGACTTAGAATCTTGGAATCTAAGCCCAAAACTGCTAATACGAGCCCTAGAATCTCTGCCCAAAAAACCCAAAGCCCTAATTGTTACACATCTGTATGGACAATGCGCAAAAATTGCGGAGATTGCGGAGATTTGTGCGCAGTATGGAATCTTGCTCATTGAGGACGCCGCAGAATCACTCGGGGCATTTTATGATAAAAAACACAGCGGAACTTTCGGCGAATTTGGCATTTTATCCTTTAATGGAAACAAAATCATCACGACAAGCGGCGGAGGAATGTTGCTTGGCAAAAATCAAGAAAAGACAGAGAAAGCACGCTACTATTCTACTCAAGCACGCGAAAATCTACCCTTTTATGAGCATTTGGATTATGGCTATAATTATCGCTTAAGCAATATTTGCGCAGCCATTGGTGTGGGGCAGTTAGAACAAATTGAAGTCAAAGTCTCCAAAAGACGCAAAATTTTTGAATGGTATCAAGAAACATTGCACAAGGAAGTAGAATCCCAAACATTAGAATTTATGCCCGAGATTCCAAACTCAAGAGGGAATCGCTGGCTAACAACTTTACGCTTTTTAAGTCCCAAAGTCAATCCTCTTGCGCTCGTGGAATTGCTTGCCAAAGCAGGCATAGAATCTCGCCCTTTGTGGAAACCTATGCACCTACAACCACTTTTTAGGGATTCTATCTCTTGTGTAGATGGCACAAGCCAAAAACTTTTTGAAAGCGGAATCTGCCTACCAAGCGGTGGAGCATTAGAAAAATGCGACATTGATGAGATTGCAAGCCTTATTCAAAAATTCCTAAAGAATCGCTAGTGCTACAATCCGTTTTATTCCGCCCAAGCAATGCCAAACGCATTATATTTTTTGTCTTTATAGACTTGCTTGTTTCTTATTTCACGCTCGTACTTTCTTATGATTTGCGCTTTAGCTTTCAAGTGCCTTTGGAATTTAATTTCGCAGTTGTATCGGTTTTTTATGTCTTAATTTCCTTAAAGATTCTGCTTTTGGCTTTATTCAAAATCTATCTTGTGCCGTGGCGATTCTTTGGGCTATTAGAAGCCTTAAAAATCTTTTATGCACACATCTTGGCTTATGGAATCTTTTGTGCCATTGCGTTTTTTGGAGGGGCGTTTGGAAACTTTCCCTTAAGTGTAATAGGTATTGACTTTGTAATTTCTAGTATTTTTATTGGAGCAATCAGAATCTCTAAGCGCATTTACTTGGAAAATTCACCCAAAAACTCCCCCAAACCCGCTGTGATTTTTGGAGCAAATACACAAAGTGCGACATTGATTAAAGCCGCCCTTAATAGCGAGATTCCATTTTATCCTCTTGCAATTATTGAAGAAGATGAAAAAACATTTGGGAATTACATCTCCAATCTCAAAATCTATCCCAAATCGGCTTTGAAAGAACTCATACAAAAGCATAAAATCAAATCCGCAATCCTCACGCGTTCTTTTTCCAAACCTCCTTTAGAGGGAATCTTTAACGAGCTGACACAATTAGGAATTGATGAAATTAAAATTGCAAATTTGCTCAAAGACGATACACAAAAAACCCCCTCTGAACCTCTTAAAAATATCTCTATTGAAGATTTGCTTTCGCGTCCAAGCAAGGATTTAGATAAGGAAGTCATCGGCGCGTTTCTAAAAGACAAAAGAGTGCTTATCACAGGGGCTGGAGGAAGTATCGGAAGCGAAATCGTGCGACAATGTGTAGAATTTGGCGCGCAAAGAATCGTTTTGGTAGAGCATAGTGAGTTTAACTTATATGCGATTTTAGAGGAACTCTGCTCCCAACAAAACAAAGACTTTAAAGCCTTGCTTCGTCCTTGCTTACTAAGCATTTTAGAAAAAGACCGCTTTGGTGCGCTCATCAACGAGGAAAAGCCCGACATTATCGTGCATGCTGCGGCTTACAAACATGTGCCGCTTTGTGAATACAATCAAAAAAGTGCGATTGAAAACAATATCATCGGAAGCAAAAATGTGCTAGATAGTGCGATTGAAGCAGGGGTGCCAAAAGTCGTTGTCATCTCTACGGACAAAGCGGTGCGTCCGACCAATGTAATGGGCGCAACCAAACGCATAGTAGAACTCTATGCGCAAAATGTAGAATCCAAGAGTAGTGAAATTGTCGCCGTTCGATTCGGAAATGTGTTAGGTAGTAGTGGCTCTGTCGTGCCAAAATTCAAGGCGCAAATAGAATCGGGTGGTCCTATTACCGTTACACACCCAGAAATCACACGCTATTTTATGCTAATTCCCGAAGCTTGTCGGCTCGTGTTGCAAGCCGGAGCAATTGCGCAAGGGGGGGAAATTTTTATTTTAGATATGGGAGAACCGGTTAAAATTGTAGATTTGGCGAAAAATATGTTACGACTTTATGGCAAAGAAAACGAAATTACGATTGAATTTAGCGGATTGCGTCCCGGTGAGAAGCTATATGAAGAATTGTTGCTTGATGAGAGTGAGGGAAAAACAAAATATCCCTCCATACAAGTGGCGCGTCCAACAAAATACGATATTCACAAACTTAACGCAGATATTACAGAACTTATGCAGTGCAAGGATTCTAAAGAACATCTTGCAAAACTTAAAGAAATCGTAGTAGAATTTCACCATAACGCATAACAACTCTTAAAGAAAATTTATGAATCCTACCAAACAAAAAACCCTAGCAATCGTTATCTCCTCTCTTAGAATGGGTGGAGCAGAACGCGTAGCAAGCTTCGTCGCAAACGAACTTGCAAGTCAATATAGAATCGTGCTTTTTGTATGGAATGAGAAAGAAAGATTCTATCCACTAAATTCTAATGTGGAAATCCGAATCCTTGCAACCAAAAATCGTGGAGTACTTGGCAATACCTTGCGCATTTTTAAGCTTTGGAGAGCATTTAAGAGCGAAAAGGTGGATTTAAGCATTAGCTTTATTCATCAAACCAACATTTTAAGTATTTTCGCTTCCAAAATGGCTCGGATTCCTTGTATTGCAACAGAACATAGCATTTTTAGCGCGCTAGATTCCAAATTTTGGCGTATTTTGCGTTACTTGACTTATCCTTTGGCAAGCTGCATTACAACCCTCACGCAACAAGACTTAAAACATTATCACTTCGTCAAAAATGCCTATGTTTTGCCAAATCCTGTGGAAATAGACTGCAATCCTCACACCCCACCAATCCTAGAATCCTACCGACCTTACATCTTGAGTGCTGGGCGAATGATTTCCTCTAAAGGTTTTGATGAGTTAATAGAGGCTTTTAGAATCTTTAGCGCAGAGTTTCCGCAATATTCCTTGTTACTTGCGGGAGATGGAATCCAAAGACAAGCATTAGAGGAGCAAGCCAAAGGATTAAAATGTAAATTTCTAGGCAAGATAGAATCCCTTGCCCCTTACTATGCAAAGGCTGAATTTTTCTCCCTTGCAAGCCATAGGGAAGCCTTAAGCAATGTTTTAATTGAATCGCTTTTGTGTGGAACACCTGTGGTAAGCTATGATTGTCCTTATGGACCAAAGGAGATTATCACTTGCGATGGCACTACACACAATGGAATCTTAGTGAAAATGGACGCAAAAAGAGTGGAATCCCTTGCGGCTGCATTTGTTGAAATGGCGCAAAATAAAAAAGATTATGTCAAAAATACTACGTTGGCTTACGAACGCTTTTCATCTAAGGTTGTGCTAGAAAAATGGCAGCAACTCATTCTTGATTGCCTAAACAAAACACCTACTTAAAAATAAAGGCTCTTTTGAAATAGTTTTGATAGATAGATTGCATACTGAAATGATTTGAATTGCCTAGTTTTATAATATTTAATTCCGAAGTCGGTTGCATTTTGTTTTCTACCACCAAAATTTTATTCTCACAACCATTCAAAAAAATGCCTAATAAAGCTACAAATATAATAAAAATTAAATTTTTCATCATTCAACTTCCCCAATTAATGTTTATCAAAATTATAAAAAAGACTTGTAAATAAAAAATGGTGAAATTATTAAGATTTGATGAAGTTGAAAACAATCCTATTTTGAGGATTTTATAGAGAATTAAAGTTTGATTTTATACAATAATATCCATATCAGTATATAAGGATTATTATGCTTTGCCCTATTTGCAGTGTAGATTTAGTAATGAGTGAAAGAAACGGTGTTGAAATTGATTACTGCCCAAAATGTCGCGGTGTGTGGCTAGATAGGGGAGAGCTAGATAAAATCATAGAAAGAAGTACCCCACAAAGACAAAGGGAAGTGCAAAATTCTCAACCCAACTATCAACAAGATTTGCGTAGATCAGATTCTCACTACAATGATGGCTATTACAAAAAGAAAAAGAGGGAGAGTTGGTTAGGAGAGATTTTTGATTTTTAACCCGAAACAACATACCAATATTAAATATTGCTCTTGACTTCAATCACAAGGGATATAATGACCATTTTAAAAGATGTTTTCAAGCTTGACAAAAATTACAGATATTTTACAAAAAAAAAAAAAAAAAAGGGGGGGGGGGGGCAGAATCTCTCCTTAAACTCCTGCTCCTTTAATTCTCTGATTCTATTGTATTATTTAAAATGAAATCGCACTAGGAGACCCGGGATTACTCACAAGCAAACGACTAGCAGAAGAAACGAATTGGAAATTTGAATACTATTATAGTATCTATGGAATCACACCTTATTCCTTTGATATTCGGCAAGGATTAGGGGAAATCTTGCACTTTGCGGATTTTATGCCACTCTTTATCCAAGAGCATTATAAGATTCCATAAGAAAAAATAAGCAGAATCAAACAAAATCAGAATTTTAGCTTAAAAAACCCATATTATCGCTTACGATTGTTTTAAATTGAAAGATTAAAAGAATCACAAATAATAAGAAGTGGCGGAGCGGACGGGGCTCGAACCCGCGACCCCCTGCGTGACAGGCAGGTATTCTAACCAGCTGAACTACCGCTCCACATTAAGCAGTGGTGGTCGCTATAAGACTCGAACTTATGACATCCACCTTGTAAGGGTGGCGCTCTACCAACTGAGCTAAGCGACCATTAGGGAAACAAAAATCAAATAAAAGTGGTGACTCCTAGGGGATTCGAACCCCTGTAGCCACCGTGAAAGGGTGGTATCCTAACCGTTAGATGAAGGAGCCACTTTTATTTACCACATTGTATAAAGAGTGGTGACCCGCGTTGGATTCGAACCAACGGCCCATTCCTTAAAAGGGAATTGCTCTACCAACTGAGCTAGCGGGTCAAACATTGAAAATTAAGGAATTGGAATGATACAGATATTTTGTATAAAAGTCAATAGTTTGATAAAAAAACCTTTAAAAACAATAAATAAGCATAAATAGTAGCTTGCGCTTGAATATAATTTCTATCCCCTTTAAAATGCAATCGCTCAATGATTTCCGCACCTTTTCTGTCCTTTGCACCGATAAATATTGTTCCGATAGGTTTGCTCGCGCTTCCTCCGCTTGGTCCTGCAATTCCGCTTGTTGCAAGCGCAAAATCAGCCCCAGAGAGTTTCAATGCACCCTCTAACATCTCACGCACCACCGCTTCACTCACTGCACCAAAGGATTCTAAGTTTTCGCTTGAAACCTCCAGCCAAGATTCTTTGATTGCATTAGCATAACCAATCACACCCCCATCAAATACATTGCTTGCACCACTTTCTTTTGTCAAATGGTAAGCAATTAACCCTCCTGTGCAACTTTCTGCTGCAGTAATTTTAAGATGATGTTGAGAAAGTAGAGCAATTACGCTTTGTGCAAGGTTACGACTAGGAAAAATTTTGTCCCCAAAAGAGAATTGAACGACTTTCACAAACTCCTTTAAAGATTCGTCCCTCTTGCTTGTCGCGCTTAGAATCTCTAAGCTAGAATCTGTGTTCAAAATCTCTAAATTGACTTCAAAATCCTTTGCAATTCCCTCAAGAAGAATTTTCGCACTGATTGCGTCCAAGCCTAAAAGATACAAAAATATCGTGCGATAAACTTCCCCACACTCGCCAAACTGCGATTCTAAAAAACATTGCAAATCCTCTTGCGATTCTGTCTGATTTTCAAATGAATTTTGCAAATCCAATAGCCAAATTCTACGCATTTGATTTTCTACTTCACACTCTATTTTTAGCATTTTTTTTCTAGTGATTGGAGGAATTTTTATATTGGATTCCTTGTGTGTTGTTTGGATAAACTCTAATAATTTGCTAAAGCATTGACTATCGGCGACAATCAGGAGATTGTCTGCAATCTGCAAGCTGAAGCCCAAAGAACCAAAAAGAGCATTTTCGGGGTTTATTTTCAAATCCAAAGAATCGCAAAAAATGATTTGATGAATGTCGCCAATCATCTCTCTTGCAAATCTTTGTGCAAACTGATTTAAGGGGAGAAAATCACGATAATTTTTGCCAATACAAAATAAAATATTCAAAATCTTACCTTATCTCTTGTAATTTTAATACCTTAATGGTAAAATATTTTAACTATTTTAAAGCTTATTTTGGAGGTAAATATGGGAAAAGTTTTAGTTGTGCGCCCAGAAGATGAAAAACCGGGTGAAGTCTATAATGGCAAAGGCAAATTGAATAAAAAATTTTATGAAAAAGAAATCACAAAACTACAAATTGAACTCATCAAACTGCAAAATTGGGTAAAAAAATACAACAAAAAAATCATTATTATTTTGGAAGGTCGTGATGCAGCAGGCAAAGGAGGCACAATTAAAGCATTAAGAGAGCATTTAAACCCACGCGGTTGTCGTGTCGTAGCACTACAAAAACCTAGTGATGTAGAAATGACACAATGGTATTTTCAACGTTATATTGATGAATTGCCAAATGGTGGGGAAATCGTGTTTTTTGACCGCAGTTGGTATAATCGTGCGGGGGTTGAAAAGGTGATGAATTTCTGCACAAATGACCAATATAGAGAATTTATCATTCAAGTTTCACACTTAGAACAAATGCTGATTGAGAGTGGATATATACTTTTCAAATTTTTCTTAGATGTTGGACGCGAAGAGCAAAAAAAGCGCATTGAAAGCCGCAAAGATGAGCCGCTTAAACGTTGGAAACTAAGTCCAATTGATGAGCTATCTTTGAATCTTTGGGACGAATATACCGAAACATTTGAAAAAATGTTTTCACGCACGCATACTCCTTTTGCTCCTTGGCTCATTGTGGATTCTAACGACAAAAAACGTGCGCGTATCAATCTTGCGAGAATCTTACTCTCTAAGCTAGACTATGAAGATAAAGATGTAGAGAATGTATGTTTGTTAGCCGACCCGGGCATTGTAACAACTTATTCTAGCGTTAGAGCATTCTCTCAAGACAATGAAGCCCTAAAGAAAAAGAAAGACAAAGAAAAAGATAAAAAGAAAGACAAAAAATAGCAGTTTTGCGCTATTACGAGCAACTACTCAATGTAGCTTCGTAAGCAAGTAAAGTTTTTTGCTAAAACAAACTGCCTTATTGCGCCTCACTACCCCGCACAATAGGGCAGTTTTATATCGCGAATCTTTACTAAGTGCTTATTGATATCTTTTAATTGCGGATTCTTTGCCTAGTGAAATTCAAAAATACCTTACAATTTACTTAAATTAATGTGATTTTGGATTGAAAATTTTTGCTAAACTAGATTCGCTTCGCACAAGCTAAAATATCTCTTTGAGATTCTGTATTTTAAGGGATATTTCGGGCTGCGCCCTCAATATAACAAAGTCGGAGGTATTGTGTAGCAACTCACCTAACTTAGCAAATAGGACAATGTAGCTTGTCATTCTGAGCCTTTGGGTGAAGAATCCCTTTTGTGATTCCGCTTTTTACTCTTTTAGATTCCTCGCTGCACCTAAAATGGCAGAGGCGTGAGATTCCTAACAATACTTAGAATAACCGCCCTTGTGCCAAATGGCAAAAGCCTCAAAATCTAAAAACTTAATAGCTAGAATCGCTAAGGCTTCTTAATAAGATACCTTATCGTGGCTCCTAGCTGCTCTACTCCTAACACTTCATAGCCGTGATTTTTCGCATCAATGGGGATATTATTAATGCTTTGTGGGCAATCACTTAGCACTTCCAAAATCTCGCCACTTTTAAGCTCGGGCAAAACCTCCAGAGTTCTTACCGCAGGATAAGGGCAAGGCTCACCTTGCAAGTCTAATCTAAAATTTGGGATAATTTCTTGTTGCATATTCTCCTCCTTTATGCGCGTTCAAATCGTTTATTTTTGGCAAAATATCGCCGCTCAAGAAACAGCACAAAGGCAAGGAATGCAAAAAGCAGCACATAGCTTACCACCAAGCCACCATAATTACCAAAGGATTCTAAAAGATTGATTTTAGGGAAGCTTGTCGCAAGTGGCACAGAATAATAATCCCAAGTCGCTGCCAAAAGCGTAGAACCAATGACATTACCAACACCTACAATCCAATAATGCACCTGCCCCTCAACCGCGCGATACATCCAGCCACATTCACACCCTCCTGCAATCACAATACCAAAGCCAAAGAGCAATCCGCCAATCACTGCATTTGGTGCAGCCCACATAATTTTAGGTGGAAGTCCAAGCATAATGTAACTAAAAACGCCAATAGTTGAAACCATCATTCCCACAATCACCGCTCTTGCCATATATCCACGCCCTGTGATAAATAAATCCCTAAAGGCAGAAGTAAAGCAAATCTGCGCACGCGAGATGATAAAGCCAAATCCCACACCAAATACAACTGCAAGCGCTAAAATCGGAATCTTTTTACCCTCTGGAATATTGCCATACGCCATTAGATACGCTACCCAAACGCCAATTCCAACTAATACCAAAACACCAAGTGCAAAAAGGAGTTTTGCCCTACTCTGATTTTCTTTGCTATTTCCAATGTCTTTTTGCGCACTGACTTTCTCTAGCTTTGTATGAGAGCGAAAAAGTGGGAGTAAAACAACCTTTGTGCCTAGCCACACACCAACAAGCGTCATAATCGTAAAAAACCACGCGTGCAAGCTAAATTGTGGAATCCCCGTAAAGAAACTCGCCAAATTACAACCCATACCAATCCTCGCACCAAATCCTGCGATAATCCCACCAATAAGGGCTTGAGCGATTCTAATATTGCTTTGAGGCAAACGAAACTTGACATTATTTGCCATTGCGGCAGCGGCAAATGCCCCTGCAAACATTCCAATAATCATCACGCCATCTACCCTATCTAGCGGTGTTCCTTGCAAACCTAGAATCTTAAAATAACCCCAAGTGCTTGTATCCACACCCAAAAGATTCATAATATGTCCGCCCCAACGCGTAAATTCACCTGTAACAGCCCAATAAGTCCCAGTCAAACCAAAATAATAAGCAGCCATTACGCCAAGTGCGATAATCGCGGGCATAGGCGACCAAAATTTGACTAGGAATCTTTGCTTATAATCTTGAAACATTTTGGTTCCTTAAATAATAAATCAACAGACATTTGGGGATATTCAGAAAGAGAATAAGAAGTCATTTGTCTGTGCGCTTTAACCCGAAAGCATAAAAAGGCTAGAATAATAGCACAATTCTTATAAAATAACAGCTTTGGCGTCCTATTAGGTTAAGGAATTCTGTATTTTTTAAGTTTTTATTATAGATTGTAGAATCTCATAAGAATAGCTAAGGTTTGTGGTGTCCTCGATGCGATTCGAACGCATGACCTCACGATTAGGAATCGTGTGCTCTATCCTACTGAGCTACGGGGACAACAACAAAGTAGTTCAGGAGAATTGCCCAACAAAGAGGTGTTGGGCGAAAGAGAGTTATTTTTTGCCTTTTTTGCTGGCAACTACTGCATCTTTAAGACCTTTTCCAGCCTTAAATTTAGGAACAAATTTATCGCTTGTTTTGTATTTTTTATTTGTTCCAGGAACAACACCCTCTTTTCCTTTTTGAAGCACAGTTTCAAATTTACCAAAACCTACAAGTTCAATGCTTTCTTTTTTAGCAAGTGCTTTGCTTACTGCCGCTGTAAAAGTGCTAATTGCTTTTTCAGCCTCTTTTTTTGTCTCATACTCTCCGACTTCTTTTACTAAGTCAACAAATTCTGATTTGTTCATTTTGGAAACCTCCATAAAAAGTTTAAAAACGCGTTATTGTAGCATAAATTTACGATTTTCAAGACTTTTGTTAGAAAAAAATAAATTTATTCTCAAAAAATAAAGCAAAATATCCAAAATTACAATCTTAAACTTTATCTCCTCCTTTAAGAATCTATAAGGAAGTTTTAAATAATATTAAAAAATTTTAGAATTGCTTTTTCAAGGAGAATCAATGGCTTTAAAAGTTGCAGTTAATGGAACAGGTAGAATCGGTTTATGTGTATGCAAAATCTTGAGCGAACGCGAAGATTTAGAGCTCGTTGCACTCAATACGACTATGCCAATTGATACGCTCATTCATTTGCTAAGATATGATTCTGTGCAAAAAAATAGTAAAGTAGAAAAATTGAGTGAAAACAGCATTCAAATTGGCAAACAAAAAGAAATTCAAATCATCAGCACACGAGACATTAAAGAATTAAACTTTGGAAAGTTTGGTGCAAAACTCGTAATAGAATGCACTGGTGCTTTTAATGACCTCAACAAAGCAAGTGCGCACCTCTATGGAGGTATTGAACGCGTCGTGATTTCCGCTCCTGCCACAGACGCGCCAACTTTTGTTTATGGCGTCAATCACACAAACTATCAAGGAGAATCTGTCATTTCAAACGCAAGTTGCACTACAAATGCGCTTGCACCAATTGTAAAGGTTTTGCACGATAATTTTATGATTCTCAATGGCTTGATGACAACAATTCATAGCTATACAAACGACCAAAACCTTTTAGATTCCAAGCACAAAGACTTGCGACGCGCACGCGCAGCAGCTTTAAATATGATTCCAACTTCTACGGGTGCTGCCAAAGCGATAGGGCTTGTGATGCCCGAGCTCAAAGGCAAACTCAACGGCTTTTCTGTTCGCGTGCCAACTCCTGATGTAAGCCTTGTGGATTTGACTTGTGTTACAAAAACTTCTGTAAGCAAAGAATCTATCAATGCTGCCTTTGAAAATGCTGCACAAGGAACATTCAAAAATCTTATTTTAGTAGATAATGAAAAACGCGTTTCAGGAGATTTTATCGGAAGCACTTATAGTAGCATTTTTGTTCCAGATTGCACGGTGGTTGTGGGAGAGAATCAACTCAAAGTTGTCGCTTGGTATGACAATGAATGGGGTTATTCCACGCGATTGGTAGATATGGCAAGTTTCGTCGGCTCTAGTCTTTAGGTAGTTTTATGCTCACGCTCACAAACACTTATGCGCGTTTTTTGCAAAAAAATCCCAACTTTTTTGCAAAAGAAAATCTGGATTTATTTTTTCAAAAAGTTCTAGTAGAGCGCAATAGTCAGCTTAGTGGATATTATGATTTGCCTTTTGCAAAAAATGAAGCGATTTTTGATTATCTTCAGCGCAACAAAACCTTTTTGGATTCTATTTCTAATGTCATTATCATTGGTATTGGTGGTAGTTCGCTTGGCACAAAGGCGATTGACGCGCTTTTATCTCATCAAAGCCATCGCAAAAAAATTAAATTGCGGTTTTTAGAACACACCGACCCGATTATTATCAGAAAAGACTTGCAACGCGTCAAATACGAAGACACACTTTTTATTGTGATTTCAAAATCTGGACTTACGATTGAAACCACTTCGCTTTTTAAATACATTTTGGCGCGATTCTCCCTCCTCAAAAAAGAGCGTAAAAAGCACCTACTTACCATTACAGATGAAAATTCCCCCCTTTTCAAATGGAGCAAAAGCGAAGAGATAGAATCCGTAACGATTAAACCAAATATTGGTGGGAGATTCTCTGTATTAAGCGCAGTGGGATTATTGCCTCTTGCGATTTTGGGCTATGATATTGCGGCAATTTTAAAAGGCGCAAGCATTGTAAGCCATAGATTCTTTGAAGAACGTAAAGACAATGTGTTAAAAAAGGCATTATTTTTAGCAAGAAACGAAAGTAACTATCCTATTAATGTCTTGTTTTCTTATTCTAGTGTTTTTCGTCATTTTAATGCTTGGTATGTGCAATTATGGGGGGAATCCTTAGGCAAACTAGATATGTATGAACAAAGACGCGGTTTGACACCTATTGCGCTAATTGGAAGCATTGACCAACATTCTTTTTTGCAGCTCATTATGCAAGGACCTGCGAATAAAACCGTAACTTTCCTAAGTGTTAAAAATCTTTCGCAAAAACCTCTTTACATTCCAAATATCAGACTACAAGGCTTAGAATCTACGGATTTTGTCAATCAAACTTCTTTTAATCAACTTTTGAAACTGCAATGTATTTCCACTAAAGAGAGCATTATTTCTCAAAATGTTCCTGTGGATTCCATCTTAATTGATTCTCTAAATGAACAAAGCGTGGGCGCACTTGTATTGTATTATGAATTACTGACCTCTTGCGTGGGAATTTTGCTACAAATTGATACATACAATCAACCCGGTGTAGAATTTGGAAAAAAGATATTAAGGGAAAAATTTACACACTCCTAAAAAATTTTTCATTTTTTTACTAAGTTTATACACTCCTTATTATAAAAAATCTTAAAATAGATAAAATCTTAAAATTACAAAGGGTTCGCATGGATTTTATTCAAATAATCAAAGAAAAGGCAAGGGCAGATATTCAAACGATTGTTTTGCCAGAAACAAACGATTTGCGCACATTACAAGCCGCGCATAGCGCATTACAAGAAAAAATCGCAAAGATTATCTTAATCGGGGAAGAAGCAGAAATCAAGCAACGCGCAAAAGAACATAACCTGCAACTAGACACAGCGGAATTTATCAATCCTACAAGCTGTGATATGTTAGAATCTTATGTGGAATTGTTTGTCAAGCTTCGTGCGCACAAGGGTTTGAGCGAAAAATCCGCGCGCGCGCTCCTGCTTGAAAATCCCCTTTATTTTGGTGTCGCACTTGTAAAATCTAAAAAGGCAAATGGTATGGTTGCAGGTGCGATTAACTCCACTGCAGATGTACTTCGCGCTTCCTTACAAATTCTAGGGACAAAGAAAGATTCTAAATTAGTTTCTGCATTTTTCTTGATGATTGTTCCTCAATGTGATTATGGTGAAAATGGAATCTTTATCTTTGCTGATAGCGGCTTGGTGCAAAATCCTAATGCGCAAGAGCTCGCCTCTATTGCCATAGATTCCGCAAAGAGTTTTGAAGCACTCGTAGGCAAAAAAGCTTTGGTTGCTATGCTTTCACATTCTACAAAAGGAAGTGCAAAACACTCCGATGTAGATAAAGTCATAGAAGCCACGCGCATTGCCAAAGTAGAAGCACCAGAGATTGCTTTAGATGGGGAGCTTCAACTTGATGCGGCAATCGTTCCGAGTGTGGGTCAATCCAAGGCTCCCGATAGCCCTATTGCAGGAAATGCCAATGTGCTTGTTTTCCCCGATTTGGACGCGGGCAATATTGGCTATAAATTAGTGCAAAGGTTGGCAAAGGCGGAAGCTTATGGACCTATTACACAAGGAATCGGCGGTGCTGTTAATGACCTTTCACGCGGTTGTAGCAGCGAAGATATAGTCGGCGTGATTGCAATTACTGCTCTTCAAGCCCAACAAAACAAGGAGTAAATATGGATGTTTTAGTTATTAATTGTGGGAGTTCTTCACTCAAATATCAGCTTATCAATACCAACACAGAGGAAGTTTTAGCCTCTGGATTGTGCGATAGAATCGGAATCGCAAATGGACAATTCAGCTATAAACCCAAAGGCGGAGATAAAATTACAAGAAATGTGGATATGCAAGACCACGAAGTCGCTATTAAACTCGTGCTTGAAGCTTTAATAGACTCAAAAGACGGCATTATCAAATCCCTAAACGAAATCAAAGCCACAGGACACAGAATCGTGCATGGAGGCGAGCATTTTACCCATTCTGCACTCGTGAATGACGAAGTGATTCAACACATTGAGGAATGCTCCGATTTAGCCCCTCTACACAATCCTGCACATTTATTAGGAATCCGAGCCTGTAAGCATTTAATGCCGAACACTCCTATGGTTGCCGTCTTTGACACTGCATTCCACCAAAGTATGCCACCACACGCTTATATTTATGGCTTACCTTATGAGTATTACGAAAAATACAAAATCCGCCGCTACGGATTCCACGGCACAAGCCATAGCTATGTTTCTAAACGCACAGCAGAATTTTTGGGGATTCCACTTGAAAATTCTCGCATTATTACTTGCCATTTGGGTAATGGTTCTAGCATTTGCGCTGTCAAAAATGGTCAAAGCATAGATACAAGTATGGGCTTAACTCCACTTGAAGGCTTGGTTATGGGAACAAGAAGTGGAGATTTAGACCCTGCAATTATTGATTATATTGCGCAAAAAGAAAATCTAAGCACAAAAGAAGTACTCAATATCCTAAACAAAAAATCTGGTGTGCTTGGAATCTCTGGGCTTTCTAGTGATTTTAGAGATTTGCTTGCTGCCGATGAAGAGGGCAACTTGAAAGCGCGTTTTGCGAGGGAAGTTTTTGCTTATCGTGTGGCAAAATATATCGGTGCTTACACTGCGGCACTTGTAGGAGTTGATGCGATTGCGTTTTGCGCAGGTGTAGGAGAAAATGCGAAATTTATTCGCGGGAAAATCGTTTCACATTTACACTTTTTGGGAATCAATCTTGACGAATCTGCCAACCTTGAAACCGTGGGCAAAGAGGGCATTATTTCTACTCCCGATTCTAAAGTCAAGGTTTGCGTGATTCCAACCAACGAAGAGCTGATGATTGCAAGAGATACGCGCGAAATTATTTTAAAAACTCAAGAGCATTAACGCGTGCTAACCTTCCTTGTGAGAAAATTTTTAAAATTTTCATCGCGCATTGCGCAAGCAATGGCAAGCAAGTTTGGGTGAATTGCCAACACGCCCACACTTGCAAATCCATTCATAAAACTATAATAGCAAGGTGTTCTTATCGTTCTCTCAAAAATCTATAATTCATCACTTTAGATTCTATTCTTTCCGCCAAACCTTTAAGTGCGCACTCGTTGTATTTCCTTCTAAGTTTTCATCATTTGCCAATCTTTCAACGACTTTAAGAAGCAAATTTTTATCTTTTTGCTCTAATTTTTTATAAACCTTTTTAAAAGTTTATGTAAATTTAACTTTGTATTTCATCTCTCTAACACCTCTTTTAGTTCTGTGATTGTGTCAAAACTTGGATACAAATATGGATTCTTATCCATTTGCCTACTCTATTCTAAATACTTTTATAGCCTTTGTGAGCAAAAAGGTGCAATAGCTCGCAATTAAGGAATAAAGGCAATTTTATCACAATCAAATGCACTCAAAAATAGAGGTGAAGTTCGTTTTCAAAGGTGCGTCCCTTACCATATAGTATAAGCTGCACACTGAAAATATTTTATTTTGAAATTTTTATGTGTTTTTGGCTACAATAGAATTTTAATTTTTTAGGAGAAAAAATGGCTTTAGACGAAAACAAACAAAAAGCGATTGAACTTGCCATTAAGCAAATTGATAAAGCCTTTGGAAAGGGCGCATTAATCAGGCTTGGAGATAAACCGGTAGAAAAGATTGACGCCATTAGCACAGGTTCTTTAGGGCTTGATATTGCACTTGGCATTGGAGGAGTCCCAAAGGGACGCATTGTTGAAGTCTATGGACCAGAGAGTTCAGGAAAAACGACTTTGGCGTTACAAATCGTTGCAGAATGTCAAAAGGCGGGTGGAATCTGTGCGTTTATTGACGCAGAACACGCACTAGATGTTACTTACGCCAAGAGACTAGGCGTAGATGTAGAAAATCTGCTCGTTTCTCAACCAGACTTTGGCGAACAAGCCTTAGAAATCCTAGAAACACTCACAAGAAGTGGTGGCGTAGATTTAATCGTGATTGACTCTGTGGCGGCTCTCACGCCAAAAAGTGAGATTGACGGCGATATGGGAGACCAACACGTAGGCTTGCAGGCGCGCTTAATGAGCCAAGCACTACGAAAAGTAACAGGTGTGATTCACAAAATGAATACCACGGTGATTTTTATCAATCAAATTCGTATGAAAATTGGCGTAATGGGCTATGGAAGCCCAGAGACTACGACAGGAGGCAATGCACTTAAATTCTATGCAAGCGTGCGGATTGATGTCCGCAGAATCGCAACCTTGAAACAAGGCGAACAAAATATCGGGAATCGCGTCAAGGCAAAAGTTGTCAAAAATAAAGTCGCTCCGCCCTTTAGAGGAGCAGAGTTTGACATTATGTTTGGCGAAGGTATCAGCAAAGAGGGCGAACTCATTGACTATGGCGTGAAACTAGATATTGTAGATAAAAGCGGTGCGTGGTTGAGCTATCAAGATAAAAAACTTGGGCAAGGCAAAGAAAATGCAAAAGCCTTTTTAAAAGAGAATCCAGAGATTGCAAAAGAAATTGGAGAAAAAATCAAAGCTTCTATTTCTATTTCTGATGACTTGTCTAGTGATGATACCAACGGAATGGATTAAGGGAAAATAATGAGACAATTAATTTTAAAAATAAGTTACACTGCGATTCTTTTAAGTGCATATGGAAATGTTGCCCTAGCGCAAGAATCACAAAATAAATCTTGTTGCACTATTGCGGGTTCAGGAGGCTTTACCCTAAGTGAAGAGGATAAGGCATCTTTGCAAGAAAATCAAGAATCTCAATCCCAAAAAACAAATGACCAACCAAAAAAGGAGAAAGAATGATTTACATTGATGAAGTGAATGCGCAAGAAGTATTAGATAGTCGGGGGAATCCAACGGTGAAAACCACCATTCTCTTAAGTGATGGCACAGCCGCAAGTGCAATCGTCCCAAGTGGCGCAAGCACAGGCAAGAGAGAAGCTTTGGAATTGCGCGATAAAGACGAGCGATTTTTGGGTAAGGGCGTCTTAAAGGCTTGTGAAAATGTCAATACAACCCTTTGCGATTCTATCACGGGTTTAAGCCCTTTTGACCAAAGCGCAATAGACAATCTTTTGATAGAACTTGATGGCACAGAAAACTTTTCCAATCTAGGAGCAAATGCAACGCTCGGCGTTTCTATGGCAGTTGCGCGCGCAGCAGCAAAAAGCCTAAATCTTCCACTTTATCGCTATTTGGGTGGAGCAAACGCACTGACTTTGCCTGTGCCAATGCTAAACATCATCAACGGAGGAAGCCACGCGGATAATACGGTAGATTTCCAAGAATATATGATTATGCCTGTGGGCTTTGAATGCTTTAGTGACGCATTGCGCGCAAGTGCTGAAATCTATCAACATCTCAAAAAACTGCTCAAGGATTCCAAACATATTACGAGTATTGGCGATGAGGGAGGATTTGCTCCCAACCTCAAAACCAACGAAGAGCCAATTCAAATCATCTTAGAAGCGGTAAAAAAAGCGGGTTATAAAGAGGGAGAGCAAATCGCAATTGCATTAGATGTGGCAAGCAGTGAATTTGTTAATGATGAGGGTATTTATTGCCTCAAAGGCGAGGGCAAAAACTTAAGCAACGAGGAGATGATTGAATATTATGAAAAATTAATCGCAAAATATCCTATTGTTTCTATTGAAGACGGCTTGAGCGAGGACGATTGGGAGGGTTGGAGCAAACTCACCCAAAAACTTGGCGACAAAGTGCAACTTGTGGGAGACGATTTGTTTGTAACAAATGCTAAAATCTTAGAAGAAGGAATCGTAAAGAATATCGCAAATGCCGTGCTTATCAAGCCTAATCAAATCGGCACAATCAGTCAGACAATGCAAACAATCCGACTAGCACAACGCAATCATTATCGTTGCATTATGAGCCACCGCAGCGGAGAAAGTGAGGATAGCTTCATCGCGGATTTTGCTGTGGCATTAAATACCGGTGAAATCAAAACAGGCTCTACCGCTAGAAGTGAGCGTATGGCGAAGTATAATCGCTTGTTAGCGATTGAAAATGAATTGACATTTCCTGTTTATTTGGGTAAAAAACTTTTTAACAAATAATGGAATCTACGACATTTCAAAAGGGTGGATTCTACAAACTCCTACCCTTTTTAAGCCTTGTTTTGTTGATTTGTTTATTGGGGGTTTATTTTGGCAATTTACTCTTTGGCACAAATTCCTTAAGTGTGCTTTTGGATATTAAAGACAAAGAATCTCAAATACGCAAGGAAGTCAAACGACTAATGCACGAGAATGCAAATCTACAAAAAGAACTTTTTGAATTGAAAGGACTTGAACCACAATGAAACACCTAAAATTAATTTGTAGCGTAGTGATGATAATCTCTACAAATGGATTACTCGCGCAAGAGAAAGCAGAATCTTTGCCAGAGATTCCAACTCTCAACATTGATATGCAAAAAAATCCAACACCCCCTAGCGACGCCCAAACACAACCCAAAAACAATGCGCAAACAGAAATATCAGAGCCTAATGCTCCCTCTCTAACAGAAAACAACAATGAAACCAATGCAACCAAAAGAGGACGCGACCCCTTTACACCTATGATTACCCCAAAAGAGAGTGGGCAAATTACCAACGCTCCACAGCTTGATTTATTCACTAAAACAGAGTTGATTTTACCCTCTACTGCTAGAAAAATCAAAAAAATTACTTTAGAATACCAGAATCTTAATGGCTCTATTACAAGCATTGAGCAGAATCTTGAGGGAGATATTGATTGGCATTTTCCTTTGATTTTAAGCCAAGAAGTGCGGCCACAATCTCCCAAAACTTTAGAGAAACAAGACTTTACTTTGGGTAATCTATTTGATTTTAACATCACAAAACAAAAGATTCAATTCAAGACTTCTCTTCGTATGCTTCGTGATTTCACCCTTGCTTCGCCTACACGTTTGGTATTGGATTTCAAAGCACCCAATAAAACCTCGCTTCAAGAGACTTTTGATTCACAAATTCCCTCTATTCCAAAGATTTCTTTAAGCACACATTTGGATTTTTATCGCATTACATTCAATCTTGATGGGCAGTATAAATACAAAATCACCCAAAATTCATCTGGAAATTACGAGATTGAACTCTACTAATTGCGTCCTTATCGGCTTTATGGGTAGTGGCAAAAGCACGATTGCCAAAGCCCTGCACCAAATCAATCACGCATTGGTTTTGGATAGCGATTCCATTATTGAAAGCAATGAGGGCTTAAGTATAAAAGAAATCTTTTCGCTCTATGGCGAAAAATATTTTAGAGATTTAGAATGTAAATTTTGCCAATTCATTGCACACAATGTCCAAAACGCAATTATCTCCACAGGTGGAGGAATGCCTTTGTTTTGCGATGTTCAATCAATGGGAAAGGTTTTTTTCTTGCATTTAGAATTTGAAAAAATTTTAAGCCGCTTCAATGCAGAAGAGAGAAATCAACGCCCTTTGTTTCAAAATGACGATTCCGCTTTAGAACTTTATAATACGCGCCTAAAGCATTACCAATCTTGCGCACACTATGTGATTAATGCAGACCAGAGCATTCAGGCAATTACACAAGAAATTTTGGAGAAACTATGAATAAGATTTTAGTTAGAATCCCAAATTGGCTAGGAGACGCTGTAATGGCAACTTTTGCACTAGAGATTCTATTTTTGCGCTTTCCTCAAGCGCATTTTTATTTAGTCGGAAGTGCTACAAGCATTGCACTTTTCGCGCATTATCCCCGCGTAAGCATATTAGAAGACAAAAGCAAAAAGGCAAAGTTTAGAATCCCAAGCCTCTACCGACTTGCAAAATCCATTCCGCCTTGCGATTTGGGATTCACCTTTCAAAACAACTTCCTCTCTGCCCTTTTGCTTTACTTCAATGGTGCAAAATTTCGTGCGGGATTTGCAAAAGAAATGCGAAGTTTTCTGCTCACATTCCACCCCAAAAAACCCACAGACATTCACGAAGCTTCACGTTTTGCAAGACTTGTAGAATCCGCTTTGCACTCCCAAAGATTCCAAACTCAAAATCAAAACTTTGAATCTTTGGAGATTCCACCCAAACTCTACCTTAAAAAGCCAAATCTACAAATTACTTTACCGCAACATTTTAAAGATTCCAAAATTGCAGGGATTAATGCAGGAGCAGCCTTTGGAGTAGCAAAAAGATGGGAGGAATCCTATTTTGCGCAAGTCATTTGGTTTTTGTTAAGCCAAGATTATAAAATCATTCTTTTTGGTGTGCAAAGCGAAAATGCGATTAACGACAAAATACTAGAGTATTTGCGTGCGATTCCACATTTCACAGAATCTGCGTTCCAAAACATTCTCAATTTAAGCGGAAAAACTACAATTGAAAGTCTCATGGCATACTTTCTTAAACTTAACTTTTTGCTTACCAACGACAGCGGTCCTATGCACATTGCAAGCGCATTGGAGATTCCAACTCTCGCCCTTTTTGGACCTACAAACATCAAGGAAACCTGCCCCTTTAATGCCAAAAATTCGCATATTCTCTCCCTTGAAACATTCCACCAAAAACTTCCTTGTATGCCTTGTATGCAACGCACTTGCCCTATTCCCAAAGATTCCACAGATTACCACACTTGTATGCGGAATCTCACACCAAATCTTGTCATCAACAAGATTCAATCCCTTATAAGCGAAATTAAAATACAATCCACCCAAAAATTAGCAAGTGAGCAACAATGAGAACTTTGAGCTTAGGACATTCTCCCGACGCAGACGATTTGTTTATGTATTATGCGATTGCCTTTGGTTGGGTTAGCAATCCTAAAATTTATTTCCAATCCTGTGCGCTAGACATTGAAACACTGAATATTAAAGCCTTAAAGGGCGAGCTAGATATTTCTGCGATTTCCTTTGGAGTTTATCCTCTTGTGGCGCAGGAGCAATGCTTGCTAAGAACGGGAGTTAGCTTTGGAGAAGGTTATGGACCCAAACTGATTAAGCTAAAGAGCAAGAATCTGAAAAAAAACTTCAAAGTTGCTTTAAGTGGTGCGCACACAACGAATGCTATGTTATTCAAAATTGCTTATCCGCAAGCAAGAATCGTTTATAAAAATTTCCTTGAAATTGAAAATGCGGTGTTAAGCGGTGAAGTAGATGCGGGCGTATTAATCCACGAATCCATTTTAACTTTTGATGAAAGGCTAGAAACAGAGCGAGAGATTTGGGATATATGGCGCGAATTAAACAAGCAAGACTTGCCTTTACCACTTGGGGGAATGTGTATCCGCCGCTCCTTGCCACTAAGTATTGCTATACTCTGCGAGGAAATGCTGACAAAAGCGGTTGAAGTCGCACTAGAAAACAAGCCGCTTTTATCCAAAATGCTCCAAGAGCGGAATCTCATTCGCGTAGATTCCAAACATCTAGAAACCTACCTCAACCTTTATGCTAACAAGGATTCCATAAGTCTAAGCAAAAAGCAGCTAGAAGCAATCAACGCGCTTTTTAGAATCGGTTTTGATTATAAAATCTACTCACAAATCCTAGAAGTGCGAGACTGCTTGATTCCAACCGAATATAAAGATTTCCGCAACAGCTAAATTAGCCCTATTTTTTCTTTAGTTTCTTTATAGGTTGTAGCAGCAATCTCACGTGCGCGCGATTCTCCTTCTTGCAAGATTCTATGCAAATAATCCTTTTCGCTACTTAGTTTTTCATAGGCTTGCCGAATCGGGCGCAATCCCTCAATTACGGCTTCTGCTACCCTTTCCTTTAACTTTCCATAACCTTGCCCCGCAAACTCTGCTTCAATCTCCTCTACTTTTTGTTTAGTAAAGCACTGATAAATATTGAGTAGATTATAAACACCCGCGCGATTCTTATCAAACGCGATAATCCCCTCACTATCCGTTGTTGCCTTTTTGAATTTTTTTATTATCGTTTCGGGTGTATCAATTAAAGCAATAGAATGGTTTGGCTTATCACTAGAGCTTTTACTCATTTTCTTTGTCGGGTCGTCTAACCCCATAATGCGCGCGCCCTCTTTCAAAATCAAAGGTTCAGGCACAACAAAAGTTTCTCCAAAATCCCGATTAAAGCGTATTGCGGTATCACGCGCTAACTCAATATGCTGCTTTTGGTCTTCTCCGACAGGCACGAGATTGCTTTGATAGAGCAAAATATCCGCACTCATTAAATTAGGATAATTAAAAAGCCCAGCTAGAATCTGCTTAGGATTCTTCGCACTCTTATCTTTGAACTGCGTCATTCTACTTAAATCGCCCATTGGCGTAATGCAAGTTAATAGCCACGCTAAAGAAGTGTGTTCTTGGATTTTGGACTGAATAAACAAAATGGACTTTTTAGGGTTAATCCCACAAGCAAGGAGCATTGCACATAAATCATAGGTTTTTTCGCGCAGAATACTCGGATTTTGCGGAATCGTAATTGCGTGAGAATTTACCACACAAAAAATATTTTCATACTTTTCTTGATTTTCTACCCAATTTTTCACTGCGCCCAAATAATTTCCTAAATGGATATTGCCTGTGGGTTGAATCCCAGAAAACACGCGCGACTTTTGCATAATAATCCTTAATAAGTTTAAATCAAGCCGCAATTATAGCCAAAACTTAGACTTAAAAGAAAATTTGCTAAGATTTTACAAATAAAAGGAAATAAAATGAGCAAAGACACATTGGCAAAGAGAATCATTCCGTGTTTGGATATTAAAAATGGACGCGTGGTTAAGGGTGTAAATTTCGTAGGGCTTCAAGACGCAGGGAATCCGATAGAGGTTGCTAGACGTTATAATGACGAGGGTGCAGATGAGATTACCTTTTTGGATATTACCGCCACCCTTGAGGCAAGGAATACAACCCTTGCAATGGTGCGCAATGTTGCCAAAGAAGTTTTTATCCCGCTAACGGTTGGGGGAGGGATTTCAAGTTTGGAACATATTTATGATTTGCTGAATGCGGGCTGCGATAAGGTCAGCCTTAACTCCTCGGCACTTAAGAATCCTGATTTGATTACGCAAGGTGCAAAGCGGTTTGGTTCTCAATGTATTGTCGTAGCCATTGACGCCAAAAGGCGCACAAATGGGAAAGGTTGGGAAGTCTATACGCACGGGGGACGCAACAACACGGGGGTGGATTTGGAACAATGGGCAAAGGAATCCTGTGAGCGCGGAGCAGGTGAGATTCTGCTTACAAGTATGGATTGCGATGGGACAAAGGCAGGTTATGATTTAGAGCAGTTACGCGCCATATCTAGCGCGGTTGGGATTCCGCTTATCGCAAGCGGTGGAGCAGGAAGTAAAGAGCACATTTTGCAAGCCTTTTTAAATGGCGCAGATGCCGCACTTGCTGCGTCTATTTTTCATTATCAAGAAATCCACATTATGGATTTGAAGCAGTATCTAAAGGCGCACGGAATTGCAGTGAGGATTTAACGCGCCTTTGCGTGTCCTTGCAAGACTTGACATTGCGTCATTGCGAAGCCCTTTAGGGCTGAAGCAATCTATAATCTTGCATAAAGAAAAGAAACAATAGAATCTTACGCCTTAATTCCTTGCAGAATCTCGCTTAAAATGTCAATGGCTGCGCTTTTGCGCTTTTCAAAATGCGCTGGGCTTTCTGTCTCTCCCATATATAAGCCTCTTTGAATAGCAGTTTCAGATTCCAAAACTCCTAGCACATTTTCTAACATTTCTTTTTGTTCAGTCCTAGAAGCATTTGCAAAATTTTGATTCCAACTTACATTTGCCCTCTGCCAATTCACTTTAAGCGGGTCTGTGTTATGCTCTTTTGCATATTGTTGAATCGCAGAGACAATCTGCGCTGTGCGTACCATTCGCCCCTCATCACTATCCCAACTCACACCAAATTCACTTAAATTAATAGCATTAGCCTTTTGTGATTCTCTATTCTCTGCGTGGTTTTGATTGTTTTGCATAGACAAAAGCACTTCAAAGGAAGTTGCGCTCTCTTGTTGGTTTTGTGTTGTTTGGTGGAAAAGAGGATTTTCTCGCACATAAGAATTTGTATTAACTTGCATAGGAATCCTTATTTAATGTAAATAGAAGTAGATTTAGATACTGCTGCATTGTTGATAGATGTAGCTGTAAATTCAAAAGTTCCATTAGTATTTTTAGGCTTTGAAATATCCCAATAATCAATAAAACCATCTACGATATTATCTCCATCTAAATCCACTCCTTCGGAGTCTAATTGTATTGCCTCATTTCCTGCAAATTTTGCTCTATCATAGCTATGTCCGCCATAACCTACAACACCTGTATTAACTTGGAATGGCACTCCATCATGGTCATATGCAGTTTCAGTTTGATTATCATTAATGTATTCGCAGCCACCATATTTTCCAGAACAAACATCAAGAATTAATACTTGTGTAATCAAAGGTGCGGAGGCTTTTGGTTGAATTTTGGCATTTTCTTGATAGCCTTTTTTCATTTTCTCTAATGCCTTATCAAATTCACCACTTAAATATTTTTGTTTGTTGGGCGAATTTGGTTCTAAAAAGATATTGACACCATTGCGCGTAATTTTCTCTTTACCCTCTGTGTGTAGTTATCCGCACCAAATGCGATTCCGCAACTCAAAGCACTAGCAAGCGCGAGACTTAAAAATTTTCTCATTTTTGACTCTTTTTAAAATTTAAGATATGCAGAATCTTAAGCAAAAAGTGTGCCATTATTCAAGATTCCATTTTTATTTATCTTTAATGCAAGATTTTAGATTGCTTCTCCTCTTGCTACGTTCTACCTTGCGATAACGCGGTAGCGCATTGACAATGAAATTTAAAGAGAGATTCTATTCCTTAAGCAAGATTCAATTAAAATTTCAAAATTTTATTTGTAGGAAGTAAGCGTATGGTTCAAATTACCGGACTTGGTATGCAATATGCAACCAAAAAACTCTTTGAAAATGTGAATTTAAAGTTGGACAAGGGTAAGAGATATGGACTTATTGGCGCAAATGGTGCAGGAAAATCTACCTTTTTAAAAATCCTTAGCGGAGAGATTGAACACACAAGTGGCGACATTGCTTTTGACCCCAATGCAAGACTTGGTGTTTTGGGACAAAATCAATTTGCTTTTGAGGATTTTAGCATTAAGGATTGCGTTCTTTTTGGCAACAAGCGACTTTATGACGCTATTAAAGAAAAGGAATCACTCTACAATGCAGGGGATTTTAGTGATTCTGTTAATGAACGTTTGGGTGAATTAGAGATGATTTGCGCGGAAGAAGACCCTACTTATGAATACGATGTGCAAATAGAAAAGATTTTGGAGGATTTGGGATTCCCAGCAAAACAACACGAGGAGCTAATGAAAACGCTCACGGGCGGGGATAAATTTAAAGTGCTCCTAGCGCAAGTTTTGTTTCCAAAGCCTGATATTTTATTTTTAGATGAGCCGACAAACAATCTTGACTTAAGGGCGATTGCTTACTTAGAGGAGCAACTAAAACGACACGAAGGAACGCTTGTTGTTATCTCACACGATAGACATTTCTTAAACAGCGTTTGCACGCATATTTTGGATTTGGATTTCAAGAGCGTGCGAGAATTTAGTGGGAATTATGATGATTGGTATATCGCCTCTACACTGATTGCTAAACAACAAGAAATGGAGCGCAACAAAAAACTAAAAGAAAAAGAGGAGCTAGAATCCTTTATTGCGCGTTTTTCTGCAAATGCTTCTAAGGCAAAACAAGCCACAAGCAGACAAAAGCAGCTAGACAAACTTGACATTAAAAGCCTTGAAGTTTCAAGCAGACGCGACCCAAGCATTGTTTTTAAACCCAACCGCACGATTGGAAACGAAGCTTTAAATATTGAGAATCTCTCCTTTAGTTATGGAGATTTGTGTATTTTAAAAAATCTTAGCCTTACGATTCTGCCCGGAGACAAAATTGCACTCATCGGACGCAATGGAATTGGAAAAACAACTTTTTGTGAGCTAATTTGCGAAAACCTTAAACCCCAAAATGGAATCATCAAATGGGGTGCAACGATTGAGCGAGGCTACTTTCCGCAAAACACTACCGAGCAAATCAAGGGCGAGGAAACACTCTATGAATGGCTAAGAGGTTTTGATAAAAAAAAGGAAGCGGGAGAGATTCGTAACGCACTTGGGCGAATGCTCTTTAATGGAGAGGAACAAGAAAAAAATGTCGGCGCACTTAGTGGAGGAGAGAAGCACCGCATAATGCTTAGCAAGCTAATGCTAGAGGGTGGAAACTTCCTCGTGCTAGACGAACCCACCAACCATTTGGATTTGGAGGCGATTATCGCACTAGGCGAGGCACTCTATAAATACAGCGGAAATGTACTTTGCATAAGCCACGATAGAGAGCTAATTGATGCGTATGCGAATCGTATTATTGAATTTAAAGAAAATAACGAAGTAGTAGATTTTCGCGGAAGCTATGAGGAATATCTCGCCTCACAAGAAGCTTAAAGGGCTAATATGGAATTAAATAAGAATCTACAAAATGCACTAAATACCTACGCGGACAATATTGCCATAGAAGTAGAAAATCACTCTCTAACTTACACTGAACTTAAAAATCAAAGTCTAAGATTGCTTGCGTTTTTAAAAGCTGATAAAATGGGGGGGGGGGGCAAATATAGCTCTTTAATTGTCTTTGGCTCTCGTGAGCTAGAAGTTTATGTCAGTATTCTTGCTTGTGTGCTTGGGGCAATCACTTTTATCCCCTTAAATCCTAAATTTCCCAAAGAACGACAGAAAAATATTATAGAACGCACAGATAATGCACCAATGATACTCTGTCCAAACTGCTTAGAATCTTTTAGAAAAATCGCCCATTCTTTGTCCAATCTACTGATTTTTAGTTTTGGCGATACGCAATCCCTGCAAAAAGAATTTCCAAAACACCAATTCGTTGCGATTCCAAACTTGCAACAAGAAATAGACACAAACTACCAAGAATCTGAAATTCAGGATTCCTCCCCTGCCTATTTGCTTTTTACAAGTGGTAGCACAGGGATTCCAAAGGGCGTTTTAGTCTCACGCGCCAATCTCGCAAACTATTGCCAAAGAGTCCAATCTCTCTACCATTTCTCGCCAAAGGATAGAATCTCACAATTTTTTGATATAACTTTTGACTTAAGTATGCACGATATTTTCTGCACTCTTTTGTGTGGTGCGACATTAGTTGTGATTCCACACAAAAACCTTCTAAACCCGATTTCTTTCCTCACTTCCAAAAGGATTCATATTCTTTTTGCTGTGCCCTCACTCCTAGCCTATTTGCAAAAATTCAAAGCCCTAAAAGAAAACATTATTCCAAACCTTAAAGTTGCCCTTTTTTGCGGGGAAGCACTGCCGACTCCCCTTGCTCTAGATTTTGCTAAAGCCGCCCCCAATGCACTTTTGGATAATCTCTATGGTCCCACAGAAGCGACTATCAGCTTCACGCGATACCGCTGGATTGGCAAAGGTGGAATCGCAAAATGTGGAATCCCACAAACAACAAGTGAAATCTTGCCTTTAGGTCTTCCTTTTGCGGGGTTGTCAGTAAGTTTGCGCGACTCTCTTGGTCAAGAAATTTCACAAGGAGAAATGGGTGAAATTTGGCTTGGAGGCGACCAAATTGCCTTAGGATATTATAAGGATGCAAACAAAACAAAGGAAAAATTCATCGTTGAAAATGGTATACGCTGGTATAAAACAGGAGATTTGGGTAGATTTGATACAGCTTTAAATGCCTATTGTTTCTGCGGGCGCATAGACGAACAAGTCAAGATTCAGGGATTCCGCGTAGAACTCTTAGAGATTGACAACGCATTGCGCGAAGCAAGTGGAGTGCAATCCCGCGCAATCCTGCTAGAAAAGGACAACTTAAGCACACTCTATGGTGTTTGTGAAAACCACACGCTAAATTCTAAACAAATCTTAGAAAACTTGCGCGCCAAACTGCCTTTTTATATGCTACCAAGCAAGATTCTTGTATTAGATAAATTTCCATTGAATGCCAATGGCAAGGTAGATAGAGGGGCTATCAAACAATGGGTAATCCAAACCATAGAATCGCAAAACCCCACAAAAGAAACCAAGCTCCACCAAACCCACGATAAAGGCAAAATAGATTTCTTAAGCTATGGCGAGGAAATGCTAAATCTCACCAAAAGGTTGTTTAAGATTCCGCGCTCTCTTAGCGGTAATGGAAACAGAGAGACTTTGAAAATCTTGCAAGAATCTTTAGAAAATCTTAAAATCTATGAAGTATCAAGCGGAACAAAGGCATTTGATTGGGAAATTCCAAAGGAATGGAATGTGAAAGACGCATATATTTTAACGCCAAGTGGTGAGAAAATCTGCGACTTCAAGGAAAATAATTTGCATTTAATAGGGTATTCTATTCCTTGTAAATGCGCCCTTACCTTTAGAGAATTGGAATCGCATTTGTATGTTTTAGAAAACCAACCCAATGCGATTCCCTATATCACTAGCTATTATAAAGAGCGGTGGGGATTTTGCCTTAAGTTTTCGGACTTTTGCGCCCTTAAAGAAAAATACAAGGATTCGCCACAGAAGTTTCAAATCCATATTGATAGTAGTTTGGAGAATGGAAGCTTAAGCTATGCCGAACTTTACATTCAAGGTAAAAGCAGACAAGAAATCGTCTTTAGCACCTATATTTGCCACCCACAAATGGTAAATAACGAACTAAGCGGAATCTCTCTTGCTTGCGCACTTGGCAAACTCTTGAGCCAAAGAGAAAATCCCTACTCACTCCGCATTTTGTTTCTACCTGAAACCATCGGAAGCATTTATTATCTAAGCCGTCATTTAGGGCATTTAAGAGAGTTTTGTATCGCAGGATTCGTGCTAACTTGTATAGGGGATTGCAGGAATTACTCTGTGCTGCACTCTAGGGAGGGCAACAATCTAGCTGATAGGGCGGCAAAGCACATTTTAACACATTATTATAAGGGCTTTAAGGAATACAGCTATTTAGATAGAGGAAGTGATGAGAGACAATATTGTGCGCCCAATGTGGATTTGCCCTTTTGCACCCTAATGCGCACAAAGTTTGGTGCATATCCTGAATATCACACTTCCTTAGATGATTTAAGTCTTGTAAGTGCGCAGAGTTTTGCGGATAGTTTGCAGTATGTATGGAGAATCTTGCGCAGTTTAGAACTCAATGGAATCTACCAAAACACCATTCTTTGCGAACCACAACTAGGTAAAAGAGGCTTATACCCGACACTTAGCACCAAAGATTCCATTAATCAAATCAAAGATATGCGCAATATTTTAATGTATTGCGATGGCAAAAAGGACTTGCTAGAAATCGCTGAAATTTGCGACATTGACTTGCTTGTAATGCAAGAATGGGTAGAAAAATTCTTAAACGCAAAATTACTTATAAGGGTAGAACAATGATAGAACAAAAAATTTTAGAGTTTTTGCAAGAGAAAGGAATCGCATTTGATAGCGAAATGCAGAGCAAATAATTGGGGGAGGGGGCAAAAAGCCATAAGATTCTTTGCAACCCCCTATATTGAAAGGGTTGCAGCGTGAGAAAGTCTGTATTTGAGTCCATTTTAATTCTAGGCACAGGCACTCTTGCCTTGAACATCACAAAAATGCTTTTTGGGCTCTTTGGCACAGATTCTCGCCCAAAACTCCTTTGCGCTTCTTATTTGGAATCACCTTTTTCACTCTTTAGCACTTGGTGCAAAACTTCAAAAATCCCTTACATCAACTTCAAGAACAAAATAGCTTTAAGCGAATATTTAAGTGGATTTGAATCCTCTATGCTCCTGATTAGCGCGCACAATTACTATATTTTCCCCTCCAATCTTTTGCAAAAACCATTTTTAAAAATTATCAATTATCACAACTCTTTGCTTCCCAATCATCGTGGTTTAAATGCGCAAATGTGGAGTATTTTTGACCAAGACTCTACAAGTGGAATCACTTGGCATCTTGTATCAAGCGGGATTGATTGCGGAGACATTATCATTCAAAAATCTATTCCGCTAGATTCTACTTACACTTATTTAAAACTCACGCAAGAGCAACTCCAATTAGCCTTTCTTGCCTTTAGAGAAATTTGCGATTCTCTTTTGTCTTGGAATCTCCCTTTAAAAACACAAGAAAAAATCGGTGATTTCGTATTGCACAAGGCAAGAGATTTACCAAATAATGGAATCTTGGATTTACATTGGGATTTTGAGAAAAAAAGTGCATTCTTGCGCAGTATGGATTGCGGCAAAAGCCACCTTTTGCCCAAACCAAAGATAATTTTAGAGGGCAAAAAATATGTGATTTTAGACTACACCCCAAATCCCAAAAATGCACTTGGATTTGATTTTACTCTAGGAGAAAAAAATGAATGATTTAGAAGTAATTTTACAAGAAATTGTCGCAGAAATAGACTTAAGCAGTCCAGATTTTATTGGCGATGGATTTTTAGATTCCTTTGCACTAATGTCATTAATTGGGGCTTTGGAACAATCTTATCATATATCAATTTTTGATGAGGAAGTGGAAATACAAGATTATAGGAGCTTAGAATCTATCAAGAATCTTTTGAGAAAAAAAGGAGTAAAAATCTAATGGATTTTATAAAATTCAAAGACAAAATCTACACAACACAAGATTTAAAAGAGATTTTACAAGAGCTTGAAATCACGCAAGGAGACACTCTTTTGGTGCATACAGAATCCTTTCGGTTTGGGATTCCATTACTCCCAAAAGCAATTTTTAATCAGACATTGTGTCAGACTTTGATAGAATCTTGCGGTAAAAGGGGCAATGTTATCCTTCCAACTTTCACTTATAGCTTCTGTCAAAACGAACCTTTTGACCTCCTGCACTCTAAGTCAAAGGTGGGAAATCTCGGGGATTCCTTATTGCAACTTGGGGGCAAACGCACCTCTTGTCCTATTTTTTCTTGCGCAGTTTTTGGAGATTTAAAAGAAAAATTGCGCGACTGCAAGGAAGTTTTGGGCAAAGAGAGTATTTTTGATAAATTATTAACGCAAAACGGCAAAATTTTAACATTTGGTAATCAATATGTCGGCTATACATTCATACACTATTTAGAATCTCTCGCCAATGTCCCCTATCGTTTTGATAAAACTTTCAGTGGAATTTTCATTGATGAAAAAGGTGAAAAAATGCACAGAAGCGTCATTTATAGAGTGAGACATTTGGGCAGAAAAAGTGAGCTAGATTACAAAAAAATAGCACATTTTTTACTAGATTTGGAAATCTTAAAAGTCTTAAAATTTGGCGGGGGCGAGATTGGAATTATGGAATCCCAAAAAGTCGCGAAGGCGGTTTTGGAAGTTTTAGCAAAAGATTGCGAATATTTTTTGGCTTAAACTACTCCCCACCTAAAATACTTCCTTGTATGCTTCTTTGCAATTCTTGCGCTTTTTTGATTAACTCTTGTTGTTCTTTTTGTGCGTCATTTTCTTGTTTGGATTCTGTGGCTTTGGAATCCCTTTGTGCAGTTTTTTGAGCTTTTGAAGCGGGTTTAGAATGGATAGAATCCTGCACGCCCATTTTGACAAAAGTATCCTCATAATTCTTACCGCCCTTTTTTATCCGAATATACACCTGCCCGCTTGCTTGGTCGTATAAATAAGTGTCGTCCATATCGCTAAACATTACCCAAGGTTGCGCATTTAAAATTCCATAACAAAGCATTAACACAATCCATAATCTAGCAAAACCTTTCAACATAAAACCCCTTTTAGCTTTTTTCACTATAATTTCGCAATTTTATCAGATTTTACAAGCAAATAACGAAATGGCAAAACAATTAAGGAGCAAAATGGATTTAATCAAAGTGCAGAATCTTTCCAAAAGTTATGGTAATTTAGAGGTATTAAAAAACATTAATTTAAGGATTAAAAAGGGTTCAATCTTCGGGCTCGTCGGACATAGCGGAGCAGGAAAAAGCACTTTGCTCCGCACCTTTAATGGATTAGAATCCATTAATTCTGGCAAAATAGAAATTGATAACTTGGATATTTCTAAACTCACAACCAAAGAATTGCGTGCATTTAGACAAAAAGTTGGAATGATTTTTCAGCACTTCTCCTTGCTTAGTCGCAAAAATGTTTATGAGAATGTCCTCTTGCCTTTACAATGCGCAAAAGCTACAATCAACGAGGCAAAGATTAAGAATCTCTTAGAATTGGTTGGTTTGCAAGATAAGGCAAAATCCTATCCAAACGAGCTTAGCGGAGGACAAAAGCAACGCGTTGCGATTGCAAGGGCATTAGTGATGAATCCTATGTTGCTTCTAAGCGATGAAGCTACAAGCGCACTAGACCCAAGTATCACGGGTGCTATTTTAGACTTACTTGCGCAAATCAATCAAGAACTAGGCGTAACGATTGTGCTTGTAACGCACGAAATGGAAGTCGTCAAACGACTTTGTAGTGAGGCTGCCTTTATGGAAGCCGGAGTGGTGCTAAAAAGTGGAAAAATTGAGGATTTATTCCTTTCGCCTGACTCAAAAATGCGTGAATTTTTGGGAGAAAATGAGATTCTACCCGATGAGGGGTTAAACATTCGCATTTATTTTCCTAAAAACTTGGCACAAAATCCAATTATCACACAAATGGCGCGAGAATTACAAATGAACTTTAATATCGTATGGGGCAATTTAGAATCCTTTAATGGAATCGCACTAGGAATTTTGGTGATTAATATTGATAAAAATGCCAAAGAAAAAGTCTGCAATTATCTGAATGCACGAGGCGCGCAATGGGAAATCATAGAATCCAATCCACAAGGAGAACCAAATGGATAGCAAAACCATTTCTTTGCTTTTAGAAGCGACTTTAGACACGCTTTATATGAGCATACTCGCAACAAGCATTGCAACACTTTTGGCGATTGTGCCTAGCATTTTGCTTACCCTTTGCGCCCCTAATGGTTTAAGCCCTAATGCGTTTATTTTCCGCACACTTGATAGCATTACAAATACCTTGCGTTCCTTTCCTTTTCTTATTTTAATGGTTGTCTTATTTCCCTTAACACAATTTATCGTAGGCAAAAGCATCGGTGCGAGCGCAGCAATCGTGCCACTTAGCATTGGTGCAGCACCCTTTATCGTGCGTATCATAGAAAATGCACTCAAAGAAGTGGATAAAGGAGTGATTGAAGCTGCTCTTAGCTTTGGCGCAAGTAATTTACAAATTATCTTTCGGATTATGTTTGTAGAAGCCTTGCCAAGCATTGTCTCTGGAATCACACTTGCTCTTATCCTAGTTGTTGGATTTAGCGCGATGGCTGGAGCTGTGGGTGGAGGTGGATTAGGCGATATTGCAATTAAATATGGATATTATAGATTCCAAAGCGATATTATGTTATACACTGTTTTGATTTTAATTTTTCTAGTGCAGATAATTCAAAGTTTTGGGGATTTTCTGTATAAAAAATTAAAACATTAAATTTTTACAAAGGACAACAATGCTTAAAAAAGTAATTTTCAACAAACTAACACTCGGCACAATAGCTCTTGCAGTGATTTTTAGTGGCTGCGATTCCAAAGTAGAATCACAAAACAATGCACAGAAAACAGAAAAGACGGAAATGGAAAAACTAATTGTCGGCGCAACTCCCGAACCACACGCAGTAATGCTAGAAAAAGTCAAGGAAACTTTGGCAAAAGAGGGAATTACTTTAGAAATCAAAGAATTTACCGATTATGTAACACCAAACAAATCTTTAGACGATGGCTCATTAAACGCAAACTTTTTCCAACATAAGCCTTATTTGGATTCTTTTAACAAAGAACACAAAACAAATCTCGTCAGTGTCGCGGGAATCCATCTAGAGCCAATGGGTGTTTATTCTAAAAAAATCAAAAACTTGGACGAGCTAAAAGAAGGCGATATGATTTCCTTGCCAAACGATCCAAGCAATGGAGCGCGTGCGCTTAGAATATTGGAAGCAAATGGACTTATCAAACTTCAAGAGAACGTAGAACTTCCAAGCGTGCAAAACATAATAGAAAATCCTAAAAACTTGAAATTTAAAGAAATGGACGCACCACAACTTGCGCGCGCACTTGGAGATGTCAGCGCATCAGTCATTAATACCAACTTCGCTTTACTTGCTGGATTAAACCCGCTTAATGATGCAATTGCACTTGAGAGCAAAGATTCACCTTATGTGAATATTATAGTAGTAAAAGGCGGCAATGAAAAAGACGCACGCATACAAAAGCTTATCCATTCTCTCCAAAGCGAAGAGATGAGACAATTTATCCTAGACCAATACAAAGGCGCAATTCTTCCTAGTTTCTAGTTTTTCTTGCAATAATTATAAGGCTTTGATAAAACTCACGATAATCTAAATAAAGAGATTCTCTCTTTATGGATTATCGCAATTCCTTATGGAATCTTGAAATAGAGGAAATTAAAGGGATTTTAATTCCTCGCAAGGACGCAAGGAAAGCACAGCCTAATATTTTTCGCTTAGCACTTTCCCTTCTTTATCCATAATTAATTCTTTATGGTTATCTAATTTGACTTCATAGCCATTGTAGCTTTTAGAAATTTCCATAATTTTTGCAGTGGCATATTTTGCTTTAATACCATTAAGCACACCTTGAGGAATAAAGCCTGTATTACTAATGGGGGCATAAGATTTAACTTCTCTCCAATCTCCGTCTTTTGCAAACTCTACTTTAGAATCATTGAGAAATTTCACTTGGTAATCATTAAAGCTTTTTTCTACTAAGCCCACTTTTTCATTCGCAAAATAAGTTTGAATGAATTTTTGTGAATTTTGTGGTAACTCATTTTGTTGAATCACTACATCAGCAGCCAAAAGAGCATTTGCCCCAACCAACACACTAAAAGCACACGCTAAACCAAACTTTTTCATAAATAACTCCTTTAAATAAAATTGTAAGTCAAATTATAAAAGGGGTTTATGAAGTTTTTTTTAATAGTTTGTCAATTTTTTGTCAAGATTTGAGAGTTTTTTATTTATGGTTTTTAGGGCATTCTATCTCCGACTTTATTGCATTTTTATTTTGAATGAGCTGTTCTAATTCGCAGCAATTTTCTTTTAAACTATCAATCATACTTTCAGCCTTTAAGCCAATCATCAAAAGCTCACAGACTTTTGGGCGATCTTTTTTCCATTTTCTCAAAGTCTTCACATTAATACCCAGTCTTCCTGCGAGATCGCGTTGTGTCATTTTAAAATCTCTTAAATTTTGCAAAAATCTAGTGTTTTTCACTTTAAAACGCAACAAGGTAAATTTAGAACTTTTTAATAATAAAAAAGGTAAAAATAGGATTAATACTTTATTGAGGTGCAAAGTTTTCTCGTCATTGCGAACGAAGCGAAGCAATCTCAAGCAAATTCTATCGGGTCTATATCCATTTCGCAAGCAATCGTATGCAAGGGCTGAAGTGCCAAATGCAAATCCCGCACCTTTGCACTGCGCAAGAAAATGACATAACGCCATTTATTTGCAATGCGTGGAATCGGGGCAATTCCACTTCCCACAATCTCTACTTTTAGGGATTCTATGCGAATTCTATCCTGCAAAAGCACAAGGGCTTGCTGCATAAGCTGTTGCGATTTTTCTTGATTTTTTTGGCTAAAATGCACCAAGGCAAGCCGCGCAAAAGGTGGATACAAAGATGTGCGCATCGTCAGCTCCTCTTCTAAAAACCTTTCATAATCTCCCAAAAAACTTTCAAAAAAGTCTTGATGTAAGGTTTGCACTAACACCTTGCCATTTTCTTTGCGCCCACTTCTACCCGAGAGTTGAAACATCAAGGACAATGCTTTTTCCCGCGCCCTATAATCACCGCTACACAAAAGATAATCTAATCCTAAAATCACGCTTAAATTCACATTATGATAATCGTGTCCTTTGGAGAGCATTTGAGTGCCGACCAAAATATCAATTTGATGTTGATTAAAAGCCTCCAAAGTTTGCTTGAGCTTACGTTGTGTTGTAATAGAATCTCGGTCAAAGCACGCAATATTAGCCTTTGGTAAGATTTTTGATAAATGTTCAGAAAATTCTTGTGTTCCCATACGCAAGCTTTGCAACTCCCCGCCACATTTAGGACAAGATTTTGG
The DNA here is from genome assembly GCF_003364315.1 of Helicobacter ganmani. Taxonomy (NCBI): domain Bacteria; kingdom Pseudomonadati; phylum Campylobacterota; class Epsilonproteobacteria; order Campylobacterales; family Helicobacteraceae; genus Helicobacter; species Helicobacter ganmani. Next base: position 45,745 of record NZ_NXLS01000007.1, read on the forward strand.
GACTACTTGTGCGAAATGGCAGTAATGACACTTTAAACTAGAATCCCTTTTGTGCAAACTTAAAGACACACTACAATTAGGGCATTCTATACTTTCGCCGCATTGCCCACAAAGCAAATGTTTGAAGTTCGCACGCGTAGGCAAAAAAACGATTGCTTGCTTAGAATCTCTAAAATTCCGCTCCAATGCGCTAAAAATGCTAGAATCCAACACATCATAACTAGCACAAAAAGTAAAATGATTTTGCGTTTGGAAATGCGTGCCTTTGAGGCGAAAAACCGCATTTTGTGTTTTGGCGCGCGAATAAGTGGTTGCAAGAGGTGTTGCACTACCTAGCACGATTTTAATCTTTGCCATTTTAGCGAGATACAAAGCCACATCACGTGCGTGATAACGTGGAGCGGAGTTGGACTTATACGCGTCATCGTGTTCCTCATCTATAAGGATTAAATCTAAGTTTGCTAGAGGCAAAAAGAGTGCCGAACGCGCACCCGCTAAGATTCTTACTCTGCCCTCTTTTAAATCTCGCAAAATTTGTTTTTTGGCTTTGCTTGTGATTTTAGAATGCCAAAATGCAAGACATTCACCAAAAACCGCTTTTAAACGTTTCTCCATTTGAGGAGTAAGTGAAATTTCTGGCATTAAGAAAAGAGCATTTTTGCCTCTATGCAGAGATTGATTCAACAAATGAATATAAATTTCTGTTTTGCCACTTCCTGTATCGCCAAAAAGTAAAGAATTTTGATGCTTGTTGATAAACTCTAAGGCTTGTTGCTGTTTAGCACTCAAAGGATTCAGTGCGAAACTTAAACTTGGAAAATCCTTGATAGAATCTTTGGCAAAGGGAATAAAAAGACCAAAACTAAGAGCATAAGAAGTGCAATAGTAGCGTGCGATAAATTCTGCCACTTGACATTGCAGGGGCGAGAATTGGAATCCTAAAGGCAAGGCTTCCTTGCAAGCAAATTCTGGTTTGGCGCATTCTTTTAGCACCACACCTTGCACTTGCTTATCTTTTAATGGAATTTCTACTAACAATCCACTCTCTAGGGATTCTGCACTTGCATAAGTGAGGATTGGAGAATTTCGCTTCAAAGTCGCAATATGATAGTAAAAGGGAGGTAAATTGTGCAAATTAGTTGGATTGAGCGTTTAAATTATTGGATTGCACTGAAGTTGCTTCCTCTTGGCTTGGCGATTCTACATTATTTTGGGATTCTTTTATTTCTTGTGGTAAATCCACAGCTTGAAGAGGATTTTGCAATTCTACATTTTGCGTATTTTGAATCTTTTGATTTGCCTTGATGATTTCGTTTTTGAGTAAGTTGTTGATTTCGGAATATTCCAAAAATGTGCGTAGCAAGTCGCGCGGGTGAATGTTGTTCGTTTCATCTACTAAAGATTTTAACGATTCTAATGTGGCAATAGAAATCTCGCTTGTGGGTATGTCGTAGTAGCGACCCATAATGCAAACGCGAAAAATATCACTCATTAGCGACCAAGAACATTTTGAATTTTGTTGAGCACATTCTCTAGTTCGCGTTCTTTTGCTCCAATTTCATCATAAAGTGAGCTAATCTCACTATTTTTCGCTTCATTTTCTGCTTTTAGAAGCACGATTTGCTGACGCAACGATTGATTTTCGTCTTTTTGTTTTTGCAATTCATCTATTAGCGCGTCAATGCTTTCTAAGAGTTTGCTTGAGAGATTCTTTGCTTCTTCCATATCCATCTTTCCTCGCAATTAAAAATAAATTTTAATTTTAACATTATTTTAAACATTTTTTATAAAAAACGCAAGATTTCTAAGGAATCTTATGCAAAAATTATGCTTTAATTTTGCTTAAAGGTTCTTTTTTAATGTTTCAATTACATTCTTCTTTTCAACCCTCTGGAGACCAACCAGAAGCCATTAAAACGCTTAGCGGATTCATTCAGGCAGGCAATCAATACCAAACGCTCATTGGTGTAACAGGGAGCGGAAAAACCTTTTCTATGGCGCACATCATAGAATCTTTACAAATTCCCACCCTTATTATGACGCACAACAAAACCTTAGCGGCACAACTTTATAGTGAATTTAAGGGTTTTTTCCCAAAAAACCATGTGGAATACTTCATTTCGCACTTTGATTATTATCAACCAGAAGCCTATATTCCGCGTCAAGATTTGTTCATTGAAAAGGATTCTAGCATTAATGAGGAGCTAGAACGGCTACGATTAAGTGCAACTACTTCCCTGCTTGCCTATGATGATAGTATTGTTGTTGCCTCTGTCTCTGCAAACTACGGCTTGGGGAATCCACGCGAATATTTAGAAATGATTGAAAAATTTGAAATAGGCGGGCAATACCACCAAAAGTCGCTTTTGTTACGCCTTGTAGAAATGGGCTATAAGCGCAATGATAATTTCTTTGAACGTGGAGACTTTCGCGTCAATGGTGAAGTAATAGACATTTATCCCGCATATAGTGAGGACGAAATTTTGCATTTGGAGTTTTTTGGCGATGAGTTAGAATCCCTCAGCCTTTTGGATTCTGTGGATAAGAAGTCGCTTAAAAAACTAAAATCCTTTGTGTTGTATGCAGCAAATCCTTTTATTGTAGGCGAAGAACGGCTAAAAAGCGCAATTAAAAGCATAGAAGAAGAGCTTGCAGAGCGATTAGCGTTTTTTAAATCTGTCGGAAAAATGATGGAATATGAGCGGCTAAAGTCTCGGACAGAATTTGATTTGGAAATGATTAGCGCGACAGGAATCTGCAAGGGCATTGAAAACTATGCGCGCCATTTAACGGGCAAAAAACCGGGTGAAACTCCTTATTCTCTGCTAGATTATTTCGCACAAAAAAATAAGCCTTATTTACTTATTGTAGATGAAAGCCACGTGAGTTTGCCACAATTTGGGGGAATGTATGCAGGCGATAGAAGTCGCAAAGAAGTGTTAGTAGAATATGGATTCCGCTTGCCAAGTGCGCTAGATAATCGCCCCTTGAAATACGAAGAGTTTATACAAAAAGCTCCGCATTTTTTGTTTGTTTCTGCAACTCCTGCACAAAAAGAGCTGGATTTGAGCGGCACGCACACCGCAGAACAACTTATCCGACCCACCGGCTTGCTAGACCCCACCTATGAAGTGCTAGCAGTGGATAGACAAGTGGAGATTCTTTATGATAGAGCAAGAGAAGTGATTGCCAAAGGCGAGCGCGTACTTGTAACTGCACTGACAAAAAAAATGGCAGAGGAACTTACAAAATATTATAGCGACTTAGGGCTCAAGGTGCGCTATATGCACAGCGATATTGACGCGATTGAACGCAATCAAATCATTCGTGCTTTAAGGGCGGGAGAATTTGATATTTTGGTAGGAATCAATTTATTGCGTGAGGGATTGGATTTGCCTGAAGTCTCTTTGATTGCGATTTTGGACGCAGACAAAGAAGGATTTTTACGCAGTGAAACGAGTCTAATTCAAACAATGGGACGCGCGGCAAGGAATCTGCATGGGCATGTGTTGCTCTTTGCAGATAAAATCACCCCCTCTATGCAAAAAGCTATGGAGATTACAGACTATCGTAGAAGCAAGCAAGAAGCATACAACAAGGCGCATAACATCTCACCACAAAGTGTTTCAAGAAAGCTTGATGAGGATTTGAGGAATCAAGACTTAGGAATACTCTACGAAAAAGCAAAGAAAAGCAAAGACAAAATGCCTAAAAGCGAACGCGAAAAGCTTATCAAAGAACTAAGCAAAAGAATGCACGAAGCAGCTAAAAAGCTAGAATTTGAAGAAGCGGCGAGATTGCGAGATGAAATCGCCAAATTAAGGACAATGTAAAATTGTCTTTAAATCACGATTATTAATACTTTTTCTTGTTAATATCTTCTAAGATTGCATCAGCCAACTTTGCAACATCTTGACCAATCACATTCACATCTTTAGCGATTTGATTATTTTGTTGTGTAATTTGCTCTACTTCAGCAATAGAATTTGTAATTGCTTCCATTGCACTTGCTTGATGATTGATGTTATCACCTGCTTGGTTAATGGACTGCACCAATGTATTTGTATAGGCTTCAATCTCGCTCAAACTCTTGCCCGTGCGTTCTGCTAACTTTCGCACTTCATCAGCCACAACTGCAAAACCTCTTCCGTGTTCCCCTGCTCTTGCTGCTTCAATGGCTGCATTAAGGGCTAAAAGATTGGTTTGGTCTGCAATATCTTGAATAACTTTCAAAATATTTTTAATCTCATCACTCTGTCTTGCCACCTCTTTAATCATTGTATTGCTATCTTGCATATCTTGAGAAATCTTAGATATCGTTTGTGAGCTAGCTTGCAGGGATTGCGTTTGCAAATCAGACTGCTTTGTTAGATTAACTAAGAAACTCCTTAAATTACTACTTTTTTCGTGCAAAGTATTAGAACATTCTGCACTAAAGCGAAGCATTTTGGCAACTTCCTCTCCTAGTTTATTTGTAATGATTTCCACTTCTCCTTTTGGATTTTCTAAAGATTTCGTAAAGTCTAATTCAGAAAATGACTGATGCACTTTTGCGATACTCTTAAGGTCAGAACCAATGTGATGTTGCAAAGAATCCAACATTGTATTTAAAACTTCTTTTAATTCCAAAAGATTGGGATTATTTGGATTAGCTTCAATACGCACTTTTAAATCTCCTTGCTCTACTTTTGCAACAACTTGTAAGGATTCTTTAATCGCAATCTGATCTTTTTCTAAACCAAACTTAATATTTTGAGCGTTTTGATTAATAGTTTTTCCCATTGCCCCTAATTCATCTCTACAAGTTAAAGGAATATCTTGAAAATTGTCTCGTTTGTTGTTTAAATAATCAAAAAATTCCTGCAAGCCGTATTTTATTAAATTTAATCGTTTATAGATAATATGCCCCACTAGATACATTACAACACAAATAAGCACCAAAACTAGCAAAGAAATCATTGCTGCAAAATTACGAGTTGCCTTAGCAACTTTCAACATTTCTTCTAATGGAATATTTGCAAACACCACCCAGTGAATCGTATTGCTATTAGTCCCAAGTGTAAGGGGTTCCATAATTGTTATTATAGGTGCTTTTGTATTGGGACTAATTCTATCAAAGATAATCTCTTTGCCCAACAAAGCCTCTTTTAAATATTCATTTGCACTTTTATCTACATTTTCCATTTCACGATTAAATGTATGGAAAAACTTATGATGTAAAACTACACTATTTTGAGAGAGAAGGACAATGAAGCCACTTTCTAAGATTTTCATTTGCTCCATTTCTTCACCCATTTTTTTTAAATCCAATAGAATCCCACTAATACCAATCGTATGAGAATTATAAGTAATTTTGTTCAATAAATAAACAGGAGCATAAAGGGGTGTCTTGTCCGCACTATCTTTTGGCTTTGGTTTTAGTTTGGGTATAAAAATTGCCTGTGTTTCGCTGTCTTTAAATAGTGCATTGATTTCATCGTTCGTAAGGCTTTCAATGTATTTTGGTGATGATGAAGAGGTGGTATAAACTTCACCATTAAAGAATTTGACAAATGCAGATTGGTAAAGACCATTTTGACTTAATAATTGTTTTAAATAACCATTTAATATTGCAGAGCAGTTAGAATCGCAAAAGCGATTTGCATTTGGACTTGTTAGATTGCGCAAGCTTTGATTAGCTAAAATTGCAATATTTGCTACATTTTCAAATCCTAAATTAATTTTATTTTCTAAAATCCTTGCTTGGTTTTTGAGTGTCGCTTGCGCATAATTTGTGGTTGTTTCTTTGGCAAAATTAAAATTCTTATTCCCTACTAGCCACACGACTAAAGCAAGTCCAATAAGAGCCACTGCAAAACTTGCAAAAATGATTTTAAACTTTAAGCTGACATCATTTACTCTTAATAGAACTCGCCACATTATAAACTCCCCTTATTTTTAGATATTATACTAAAACAACTAGATAAAGCTATGTGATTTAATCACATTGATAACCTTGCTTTGAGAGTAAAAATTAAAAAAATATTTTGGAATCTTGCTAATATTAGGAGCTTAAGGATGGCATTTGTCAAGTCAAATATTGTAATTTTAAGTTTGTAGATTATGATTATAAATTTAAAATAAAGGGACGATTAATTTTACTCAAAAAAAGCTTAAATTTATATTTTATCTTTTATTTTGGATTCTGGATTGCCACAAAAATTTTGCAAATTTTCTCGCAAGGACGAATCCTAAGCCTTGCCTTTATCTAAAATCAGATTCCGACTTTTGCAAAACCATAAAAACGCTTCATAGGTTTTTAACTTTTCATATCCCAAAATGCGCCAAATCTCCTTGACACATTCTCCTTGCGCAATGCGTAGTTTGATTTGTTCTATATCTTTGTCAAACACGCTATTAAGGGAGTTTTTGGGACGCCCTAATCGTTTGCCTTTTGCCTTAGCGTTTTGTAATCCTGCTTTGGTTCTTAGCGAGATAAACTCTCGTTCTGTTTCAGCCACATAAGCATAAATACTCAAAAGCAACTTGGAAGTTGCGTTATTAAAAGTCGTCAATTCTGGCTGACGAATAAAAATAAGTTGGATTCCTTTATCTGCTAGTTCCAAAACAAGCAAAATCGTCTCCAACATACTTCTGCCAAGCCTTGATAATTCAGTCGTAATGAGCAAATCGCCACTTTTGAGAGTTTTTTTGAGTGCGATGATTTTCCGCTTTTCTTGCGATTGTTTAGAGCTTATTTCAATAATGAGCCAATCATCTATTGTGATATTATGAATTTTGCAATATTCAAAGATTTGGGTTTTTTGCGCGCTTAAATCTTGCTTATTTGTGCTAACTCTAATGTATGCAATGCGTTTCAAGTGGTTTCCTAGTGGCTTTTAAGAATTATAACTAATATTGTGGTTAATTAAAATTAATCGTCCGATTTATTTTATTTGCGGACTTAAGGAGAGCGAGTGGCTTAAAGAGAAATGAGTGGGTATTTTGAAAGTTTTGTCCCCTCTGACTTCCTCTTATACACTACAAACTCTCCCTTGATAGCAAATAAAATTTAGGAATCACAAAAACATAAGGAGAATAAATGAAAATCTCATTGATTGCGAGTCGCTACTTAGTTGGCTCTATGGCTTTAAGTTTATCTGCGCTTAGCTTGTATGCGACAGATGTTACAACAAAGGCGGAGTTTGAGACAAATTTCGTCAAACAAGAGGGAACGAATAACTACAAAAACAAAAACAACAATGCTACACTAGCAATCAAGCTCCCTACTACTGCGGCGAAAGAAGTGCAAGCATTGCTAGGCGCAAATGGCAGAATCGTCATAGATAATGCAAACCAAGAAATCACACTAGGTGCAGCAAACACAGATATTTTTGGCTCTACTTTGGCAGACATTGAGGACACAAACAATAAATTCTATGGGTTTGACCTCACAAGCACTCACGCAAATGGAATCACCAATGGAGGAACACTCAATGTCGGCAAGGATTCCACTATCACAGGGAAATTTACAAATAACGAGGCATTGAATATCTTAGGAAGCAAGCTAGATGTTACAGGGGATTTTGTGCAAGCCGCTAGCAAAACGCTTGACATTATGGAAGGCGCATTGAATGTCAAAGGCGCAGTCAATATACAAGGAAATGCGGCTTTAGATTCTGGTAGAATCAATGTCATCGGCTCTTATACAGAGGATGGAGCGACTGCTTATGACCTCTATGACTTAAACAACCTCATCAGCGTGCGAAAGGCTGGGGACAACTCTGCTACTGATGGACAAATCAGTTTGAATGCAAATTCAACATTCACGATTAATACCCAAAGACGCGCATTAGCAGACGACCTCAACCTAATGACTGCAGAGGGTGGATTCGCTACTGCTTCTCTTGGCACATTAGACGCGACAAAGAATCTTTATCCAACAGCTCTCACACAAAAACTCCCCACAGTGAATTTCCAAGCAAGCGCAGCAGACTATTTAGACAACCCAAGCTTGCTTGCAGGGATTGAGGGGCTAGAGTTTGAACGAGAAGTACAAGCGGGAACGAATACCTCTGGTGGAACTGCGATACGCGAATACACACTCTATATCTCTGAAGACAAAAAGACCTTGTTTGTCAAAGTCGAAGCAGCAGGTGGTTTGGCAGCAGACACTACAAAGGATATGACACAAGCACAAATCATCACAGCACTCAATACTGCGATGGAATCTCAAATCACTGCAGATAAAACTACGATTGGAGGTAATAACTCCACTGCAAATACCGCACGCAAAGCCATCGCAGACGCAAAAACAGCAGAACAAAGCAAAGTTACTACCGCAACTACTGCCATTACAACTGCGAATACTACTATCACAGCACAACAAGCAATCATAGACAACCCCAATTCTACACAAGCGCAAATTGACACTGCAAAAGTAGCACTTGCGGACGCACAAGCAAAAAAATCTGCCCAAGAGGCTATCAAGGCGCAAGCGGAAGCAAATATCGCTAAACTAAACCAAGCCGAAACACAACTTGCAGACAAATACACCGCACTAACTATTTCCACAGCGGCAACAGACGCAGAAAAACTCCGTGAAAATCTCGGGCTTCTTGTAGGAGAATCCTATGCTGGAATCGCACAACAAGCCCTCATCGTAACAACGAATAAAAACGAAAACAAACTTCTTGTAGCTCTTGCGACAAACGAGGGAGACTTGAGGGCAACAAGCGTTTCACTAGATAATGCAGGAAATCTAAGCGAAGCGTATGGAATTTTAAGGTCTTTTGCGGGTAGCTCTGTGAATGTCAATGAAGCCTTAAATGTCATTACGAATCGCAATTTCTTCAAAAACACAAGAGAAAATGCGAAATCTGCTTCTACGCTTGCAAACGCTGCAACTTCCGCACTTACAGGAATCAATGTCGCAAACGAAATGTCTATTAGCAATCGTGTTGCAGCCTATAACAACCCTTATGGAGCAAAACTTGCAAATATCGGTTCTGACGCAATAGGAAACTACTATGATACCTACAAAGCAAGCGTATGGGCAAACGCATTTGGTGGTGCAAGTATCATTGATGGCGATAGCGGCGGACTCTATGGTGTAACTTTGGGGGTAGATGGAAATGTAACCGATAATTTGCTCTTGGGTGCTTACTTCACTTATGCCAACTCTACATTGAAAGACAACGCATTAAAACAAGAAGCAGACAACTACCAAGTTGGACTTTATTCTCTAATCAAATTCGCAGAAACTTGGGAAGTAGGGCTTAAAGGATATGGACAATGGGGTTCAACAGACCAAGAATCACGCAATATTGCAGGGCTAAACACTGCTGACTTCACCAAAAAATTCTTTGGCTTAAGTGGAAGCTTAGGGAAAGTGTTTGACCTCTCTAATGGCAACTTCTTAAAACCTTTTGCGGGATTGAACTACTATTATAGCTTTACTCCATCTTATACAGAAAAAGGCACATCCCTAGCCCAACACGTCCAATCCTCTACAAACAATTCTGTGAGTATTGATGCGGGCTTAGAATACAGAAAATACTTCGGAAGTAGCTCTTATCTCTATGTTGTGCCAAAAGTTGAACAATATATCGTTAATAATGGCGATGATTTTGTTGCGAAATTCGTAGGCTCAAACACAAATTTCATAATTGACGGAGATGACAAAAAACGCACTTATGGACAAATCTTGCTTGGAGGCAATATAGAGCTTACACAAGATTGGGTCTTGAATGTAGGTGTAGGCGCGAAACAAATCCTAGCAGGCAAGTTTGAATCCAAAAACGAAACTTATTTAAACGGAAATGCGGGATTAAAATATAGATTCTAATGCTAAATTAAGTGTGCTTGCCTCTTTGGCGTGCGCACTTCGTTTTAGGATTTCAATTTATTCTCCTTTTACTATCTTCCAAAAGGAAGATAGCCTCAATTTTTCATTATCGTTTTATTATGGCATTGTCCTTGTGGGATTCTATGCGAGATTCTATATTATGGATTTGCAAGTGTGGGTCGGTTGCTTTCGCAACAGACGCTTCGGCTTCGCCTCGCAAGGACTGCGGTGGAATCTGAAGCAATGTGATTTTATCACATTAAAACAAGATTATTTTAAAATATTTTACATAATAACTTTGATATAATTACGAAGATTCTTAAATTTTCAAGGAGTAAAAATGAAAAAATTGTTTTTTGGCATTTTGCTTATGCTAGGAGTAAGTATGATGGCGTTTGCTAAACCAAATATCGTGATTTTAGCAACAGGTGGAACAATTGCGGGAGAGGCAAAAAGCGACCTTGCAACTACAGGCTACAAAGCAGGTAGTTTGGGAATAGAAGTGCTTATTAACGCAGTGCCGGAGCTAAAGAATATTGCCAATATCAGTGGCGAGCAAGTAGCAAATATTGATAGCTCTAATATGACAGACCAAGTTTGGCTCACACTCGCAAATAAAGTCAATTCTCTTTTATCAAGCTCCAATGTAGATGGAATCGTCATCACACACGGAACAGATACAATGGAAGAAACCGCTTACTTCTTAAACCTCGTGGTAAAAAGCAATAAACCTGTTGTTTTAACCGGGGCAATGAGACCTGCAACTGCTATTAGCGCAGATGGACCAAAGAATCTTTACAATGCCGTAAGTCTTGCTGGAGATAAAAACGCTAAAAACAAAGGTGTAATGGTGGCGATTAATGACAAAATTTATAGCGCAAGAGAAGTAAGCAAAACCCACACACTAAATGTTGAAACCTTTAAAGCTCCCAACAGTGGAGAAATCGGCTATATCGTAGATGGTAAAGTGTTTTTTAACTCCCTTAGCATCAAAGCACATACAAAGGATTCTCCTTTTAATGTTAGAGGCTTAAAAGAATTACCTAAAGTAGATATTGTCTATACTTATTCTAACGACGGCTCAAAAGCAGCAGTAGAAGCCTTTTTAAACGCAGGTGCAAAAGGATTAGTTGTCGCAGGAAGTGGAGCGGGTAGCATTCACGAAAATCAAAAAAACTATCTAATTGAGCTTCTCTCACAGAAAAAACTTGTAGTGGCAAAAAGCTCACGCGTTGGCTCTGGCTTAGTCCCTTTAAGTGAGGAAGAAATCCAACAAGGCTTCATCAGTGCAAACAATCTCAATCCTCAAAAAGCAAGGGTTCTTTTAATGTTGGCGCTTACAAAAACAAGCAACCCAAAAGAAATCCAAAAATACTTTAACCTTTATTAGTCTTGTATGGGGCTTGTCCCCTTGCAAGTCAAAATTCCTACAATGCGATTCTTACAATTCGTAGGCTAAAGATACTTTTATCTCTCCAAAAAGGCTTATAATGAATACCCCAAAAATAGAGCGGACGATTGATTCTAGAAATTGGCTTTTACACTTTCCTATTATGTTTTTTGCTTCTGTTATGGGCATTGGCGGACTTACGCTTGTGATTGGCAAAACGATTAGAATCTTTGAATTAGAAGTGAATTTTTCGTGGCTTCTTACCGCACTTTCTTTTTTTAGTGTTTTTTTGCTATGTGGAATCAGCATTCTTTATCTTGCAAAAATTATTCGGCATTACTCCGCATTTTCAAAAGAGCTAAAACACCCTGTGCGCATTAATTTTTTCTCTGCTGTTTGTGTATCTCTTTTGATTGTCTTAATGCTAATTTTACGCTTTATTCCCTTGTGGTTTGCTCTTATTATTTTTTATATTGGTGCTTTTTTGCAACTGATTCTTAGCCTCTATGTTGTGCGATTCTGGTTTCTCCATGCCCTAGAACAAAAAATGGCAAATCCTGCTTGGTTTATTCCTATTGTTGGGAATCTCATTGTGCCGCTTGTTGGAATGAATTTGAATGCACAAATGGCTTGGATTCCTTTTGAAATCTTAATTTTTTATTTTGGAGTGGGCAGTTTCTTTTGGATTTTACTCAATGCTGCACTTTTGATTCGCCTCATTTTTGGAGAACATTTGCCACAAAAACTCTCTCCGACTTTATTTATTTTCATTGCGCCACCTAGTGTCTTTGCTTTGGACATACTTCTTTTGTTCAAAGACTATGTTTCTATTGCTAGCCTCTATGGAATCGCAAGTGCGAGCTTTAGTGTAGCATTGTTTTTTATGCTTTTGATGATTAGTCTTTTTGAAATCTTTAAAGAATTAAAATTCGCACTTTCTTGGTGGGCTTTCACCTTTCCAACTGCCGCTTGGACTCTCTGCGCATTAGAGCTTTATTCCCTAGGCGGTTCGTTATTTTACGCATTTTTAGGAATTTTTGGCATTGTATTAAGCAGTGTTATTGTGCTAGTTGTCGGGTTTCGCACTTTGCTTGCAATCAAACAAAAAGAAATTTGTGTGCTAGAAGAATAAATGTAAAGGTTTAGATTCTGCAATCTAAACCCTATGGTAGCAGTAATTTATTTTAAATCCACGATTGGAATAATTGTCGGATACCGCTTCGTTTTCTTAAACATCAACTTTCTTAGCGCATTTCTTATCTCATTTTCCATACTTTTTTGGCTGTTATACAATTCTTTTTTACAATTTTTCACAAAGAGACTGAAAAATTCCTCAATTTCCTTGTTGAATACTATTGTATCTTTATTTGCAACAATTCCCGTACTTTGAATGCGCGGTTTAGAGAGAACAGAATTTTTGGCTTTGCTCAACTCCAAATGCACAATTAAAATTCCATTTTCTGCTAGATTTTGCCTATCCAAAATCACATCATTTGCAATTGTGGTATTGACTTGATTGTCAATATAAGTTTTGCCGGTTTTCACGCTCCGCACTTTGCGCAAATAATTGTGTGCAATCTCCATTTGGTCGCCATCTTCCATAAGATAAATATTGCGTTCCTCTACACCGCAACTAATCGCAGTTTCTTTGTGTTTAAGGATATGATTATATTCTCCATGCACAGGCAAAAAGAATTTTGGCTTCACAAGGCGCAACATTAACTTTTGCTCCTCTTGTGCTGCGTGTCCGCTCGTATGAATCTCGCTAAAGTCTTGATAATAAACTTTTGCCCCTGCTTTATTTAAAAAGTTCAAAATATTGGATACCGAGCCTTCATTACCCGGAATCGCCTTAGCAGATAAAATAATCGTATCACTTGGCTTAATCTTAATATGGCGATGTTCGTCTGTTGCCATACGATAGAGTGCGCTCATCGTCTCGCCTTGCGAGCCAGTCGTAACAATCAGCACTTCCTCATCAGCATATTTTGCCACCTCGTGCGCTTCAATAAAAATATTTTGTGGCAAATCAATATAACCTAATGTCCTTGCAATCTCTAGGTTTTTTTCCATAGAGCGTCCAATCACCGCAACTTTACGTCCATATTTAAGTCCGTGATTGATAGCTTGATAAACACGATGAATATTAGAACTAAAAGTGCTCATAATCACGCGTCCTTTCGCGCGAGAGAACAACATATCAAACGCCGGTCCCACGCTTGCTTCACTTGGAGTGTAGCCACTTTTGTGTGAATTTGTAGAATCACTAAGGAGCAACAAAACTCCTTGCTCACCATAATATGCGATTCTATTTAAATCCGTTGGATAACCATCAATAGGCGTATGGTCAATTTTGAAATCCCCTGTATGAAAAATCAAACCTGCTTCTGTTTTGATTGCTAATGCACTAGAATCCACAATGGAATGCGTGATATGTATCCATTCAATCTCAAATTCTCCGATTTGAATCGGCTTGCGCTTCTCTACTGCGCGGAACAACGATCGGAATCTTTTGAGTCCGTGCTCATCAAACTTTGAGCCAATCAATCCCAAAGGCAAAGGTGTGCCATAAATAGGGAATTGATGCTTTTTGAACAAATAAGGCATTGCGCCAATGTGGTCTTCGTGCGCGTGGGTAATAATAATCCCCGCAATTTTGTCTTTAATCACTTCAAGATAACTAAAATCTGGCACTAAAATATCCACTCCGTGCAGACTATCATCGGGGAAACTCATTCCCGCATCAATAATAATTGCACTATTTTGTGTTTCAACAATCGTCATATTGCCACCAATCTCACCTAAGCCCCCTAGCGGAGTAATGCGCACCTTTCCATTAGGATTAATTTCCACTTGAGAGTGTAATGTCAATGCACTTTTATGCACTTTGGCATTGATTTCTACGGCTTTGCGCAACTCCAAATTAGACGCATTGACTTCTTTGTTGCCATAATTTTTGTCAAATCTTTGGCGATTCTCTCTTGTTTCTGCATTATTTTGTGTATTTTCTTGTTTTTTGAATCTTGAATTAGGGCGATTGCGATTCTGCGTTCTTTGGTTTCTTGGTTTTTCTGTCCCATTTGCTTCCTCTGTTTTTCGCGGTTTGAACCGGCGCTTATTGGGTTCGCGATTCTCTCTATTTTCTCCTTTGGCTTCACGAGTGTTTTCGTGATTTCTTTTTGGCTTTTCTGTCCGATTTGGATTTTCATTTATTTTATTGTCTTCCATAACTTCCGCCTTTTATAAAATTTTCAAAAGTCGGTGATAATTAGTCGTATCAATCTCGTGAGGTCGTTTGCTAGGTGCAATCTGCAAGGATTCCAAAGCGTCCATAATCTCTTGTTTTGGATAAGCTTTACTTAAGTTATTTAGAATCGTTTTTCTAGGCGCACCAAAGGCAACTTTCAAGAGAGATTCTAAATGTTCCAAATCCTTAAAGCTTGGTGGATTCGCCATTTTTTGTAGCAAAAACACCGAAGAAGTAACTTTAGGCGGTGGCACAAAGGCACTAGGAGGTACATCAAAGAGCAGTGTTGCCTCTCCCACGCTTTGCACTAACACACTTAACGCACTAAAATCACTTCCTCCACATTGTGCGCAAAATTTCTGCGCAACTTCTTTTTGTGTCATTACGACACAGCCTTTAGATAACGGGTCTTTGATGGTTTTTATTATAAGCAAAGTTGCAATATAATAAGGTAGGTTTGAGACAAGAAAATAATCTTTCTTGCGCAAACTCTCACCCTTCCAAATCTCTAATACATCGCCTATTTCAAGGCTCAATCTCCCGCATTCTAATGCGCCTTTCAAACGCTCTTGCAAATAAGGAATCAAATCCTTATCCACCTCATAAGTAGTGATATTCCCTAAGCTTAATAGCTTATTTGTTAGATCACCTAAGCCAGCCCCAATCTCTATCAGTTCTATTTCTTTGTTCATCTTGGGAATGGATTGGATAATCGCTTCTAGCACACTTTCATCTTGTAAAAAATTCTGTCCAAAATGTTTTTTGGCTAGATTCTGCTTCTCAACGGCTTTCAAAGTCTCGCCTTAAAATAAATCTTTAATTATAACATAATTTGAAATAATTTTAGCATTTTTTAACGATTCCGCTTTCCAAAATGCAAATACCCACACTTTTACCACTGCTTCCTTGCAACTCTAAACGCACCATTCCTTGCGGGACAATCACTTGTTCATAGGGTTTTTTACAGCGCAAAAAACCCCGCTCATCAAACAAAACTCTTCCGCCCTCACTTTCTCCGCAACCTCCGCTCATTCGCACTTCTAAGATTCCATACCGCTTTGTGATTGCCAAATCTCCCGCACGAAGTGCGTTTGCAAACTTAGAATTATCATAATTGTAGCTGTTTAAGTATTTATTATCTAAAGGGTCGCGAGCGATTTCTTGCGCATCACGTGGGCGGTCATCAAAATGCTTTGTGCTAACCTTTCGCGCAGAATCGCTATAAATATAATACGCATAACCCACATCTTGAAGCTTAGAAAACTGCAATCTCCATAAAGATTCTGTCCATCTCTCCCTCTCTGCTTGACAATAATCACTCTGACAAAACGCGCCTTGCGTGATATGCTTTGTGCTACTTAATGCCAAGAAACGCGTGTAATTTAAATGCGTAATGATTTGATTTTGTGCCAAATACAATTTGGAATCTGGAAACCAAGCATAGCCAAGCCATGCCAATGCACTTAATATCCCAAGTATAAGCACAATTTCTAGCAAACTAAACGCGGGTTTCATCGTCTAATCGTAAGCATAAAAAGTTGCGACTTTTTTATCATAATAATAAATAGGAATCCTCAAAGCATTTGCTCTAGGGCTGTTGCTAAGTCTCAAACCCCCTTTGGAGATTCCATAAAATTTCAATCTCTCCTGCATTTTTGCTTCTGTTTTGACGCGTTTAATTCCTTGAGAATGCAATGCTTGTGCAACTTCTTTCGCAATAAAATGCCGAAAAGCAAAATGTTCATTTGCAGTAGGAAAAAGCACAAAAAGAGGTTTAGATAAAAATAACATTCCACTACAAAGCAACAAAACCAAAAAAGTAGCTAAAAATGGAATCGTATAACGCGCCCGAAATTGTGGCAAACGCACGCGAAGCCCAGAGAAATAAAGATTCACCATTAAAGGAATCGCTAAAATCAGCAAAGGCGCGAAAAATTCCGTCTGCACCCTTTGACGCAGGGAAAGCAACCAAATAAAACCCAATGCTACGCTTGCAATATGCCAAACTAAGGGTCTTTTGCTCTGATTAAAATAACGATAAAGCGTGTATAAAAAATATAAAAACAACAATGGAGAAAAAATCAACAACAAATGCCCATTGCTATCCAAAAAATAACCTCTTGGGTGTCCGCCAATCTCCAACCCAAAACAATACATATTGAGCGCGAAAAACCCCAAAGACAAAAAAATCAAAAGTGTTTGCTTGCGTTCAATGCCATAAAAAATCAACGCAATAAAAACCAAAGCAAAACTTCTATCCACAAAAGCCATTATCAAAAGCAATCCATAAGGAATCGTGTTGTTTTTTTGCACCCAAATACAGAGAATCAATGTTAAACAAATCACGATTCCACTATTAGAAACCAACAAAGCAACAGCATTAACACCGGGCAATAAAAGAAACAACAAAGTGCAAAAAACCGCGTCGTTGGAGTGCTTTAAAAAATCTCTTGCAAAATAAAACATCAAAAAAGCATTGCAAAAATGCAACAATAAAAAAGGTAGTCGCAAACTCCAATCGTTTTGTCCTAGAATCTTTGCGCTATAAGAGCTAACAAATCCACAAAAATGCTGTGGATTAAAAAACTCTTGCGCTTCGTTATAGCTAATGCTTAATGTGCTAAGTAACCACAAAAGTGCGCCAAGACTTAAAAAAAATAAGCTAAAAAGCCAAAAAAGACTACGAGTTTGCGATTTCAAAGTTGCGATTCCTTAAACCTCTATAAACACATAACCTTGTTTTTGTAGCTGCGAACGAATTGCTCCTTGATGTTCTTTACCTTTTGTTTCAAGCATAATCACAATATTTGCATCACCAAAAGCAAGAGAAGTGGAAGTCCTATCAAAATCAATCTTGACAATATTTGCGCCAAGATTGGAGAGTAAATCGCTTAATTTTTGCAAACTTCCGGGTTTATCTATTAGCGTTACAGAAATTTTCATTTTGCGGTGAGAGCGCACAAGCCCTCGCTCAATAATATTTCCAAGCATTGTTACATCAATATTCCCTCCGCTTAACACAAGCCCCAAAGATTCGTTCGTTTGCAAAGCAAATTTATGGTGTAACACTGCTGCAACCACACTAGCTCCTGCTCCCTCTACGACAAGCTTTTGGTTTTCTAGCAAATAAAGCACCGCATTGGCGATTTCCTCATCATCTACCATTACAACTTCATCTACGGATTCTAAAATGTATTCAAAGTTCTTAGGATTCACATCACGCACTGCGATTCCATCAGCAATTGTGCGCACAGAATCCGTGCTTTGGATTTCTTTTTTGTGGTAAGAATGATACATTCCGGGCGCACCCTCCGCGACAACTCCAATAATGCGCACACTCGGCAACATTTGCTTATACGCCGCTGCAATTCCAGAGATAAGCCCGCCACCGCCGATTGGCACAACAATGCTTGTAAGATGACTTTGTGCCTCAATCATCTCTAGCGCAACCGTGCCTTGTCCCGCAATCACTTCCTCATCAGCAAAAGGGTGAATGAATTGCAAATTATGCGTTTTAGCATATTCTAGCGCATAGGCATAGGCTTCATCGTAATTATTGCCCTTTAAGATTGCTTCTGCACCAAGCTCCTTTACTCCCATTACTTTCAGCAGTGGCGTTGCCTCTGGCATTACAATCACACCCTTGATTCCATAATGCTTCGCACTATACGCAACCCCTTGTGCGTGATTACCCGCACTAGAAGCAATCACACCACAAGCGCGTTCCTCCTCGCCTAAAGATGAAATCTTATTAAACGCTCCGCGCAGTTTAAAAGAGCCTGTATTTTGTAAATTTTCTTGTTTGACATACACCTTTGCTCCGCAAATTTGGCTAAGTTTAGGAGCAAAAGCTAACTTCGTGTTTTGCACGATACCCTCTAATCGTGCCTTAGCGTCCATAATTTTAGAAAGTGGAATCATACAAATAACCTTTCGTATTCAAGTTTGATACATAAATTTTCAATATACATTATCTTTGTATTTTCTAGCATTTTACGCGCCTGCGCATTTTGCAATCCTAGTTGCACCCAAACACAAAGTGGAGGATTTTGCAACTCCAACACTTCACGCATAATTTCGGGCAACATTTCACTTTTGCGAAAAACATTTAAAATATCTATCCGCACACCCGCTTTGTCCTGTGCTTCAAAAGCTTCCTTTAAGCTCGCAAAGGCTTTTACCTCCAAAATATCGCCTCCCTTAGGATAAATGGGTAGAATCTCATAGCCTTGATTTTGCAAAAATTTTGCCACTTTATGGCTCGGCTTGCTCTCTTCTGGAGACAATCCAAGCACAGCAATAACTTTAGATTCTTTCAAGATTTCTCGCATTTTGGAATCTTGCATTCTATACCTTTATAAAAATTTTGCACTATTTTAACAAAGTTTTATACAAAATTAGCCTAAAGCCATTTGGATACGCATATAATGGCAAAGAGATTAGATTTTGTCCTTGCAAGAAAATTTATAAAATTTTCGCAGCAATCTATTAAAATGAAATCTTGCCCATAAAGATTCTGTAATTAAAATAAAATTAAACATAAAAGGCTAAAATGCCAAATTCTTAATAAAGGAATTAAAGGAGTTTTTTAAGCAATGATTGCTTTATTGAATAGTAAAGATTCAAATTTCAATACCGAGTTTGAAAAAATACTCAAGCGTGGTGCTATGGATATAGAAAACGTTGAGGGGCGCGTCAAGGAGTTGCTCAATGCGATTAAAAAGCAAGGGCAAAGTGCGATTATAGCGCAAGTTGCACAATTTGATAATTGGAATCCAACTAACTTTTCAGATTTAAAAATCACGCAAGAACAAATGCAAAAGGCTTATGAAGCCATAGAAACTCCTTTGAAAGATTCCTTACAACTCGCCTTTGAACGCATTTACGCCTTTCATTCTAAGCAAAAGCCTAAAACTTGGCTAGACTTTGAGGAAAATGGCAATATTTTGGGACAGAAAGTTACGCCTATGGACAGAGCAGGACTATATATCCCCGGAGGCAAGGCGGCTTATCCTAGCTCACTTTTAATGAATGCGATTCCAGCCCTTGTTGCAGGAGTGAAAGAAATTGTCGTTTGCACGCCTACTCCGCACAACGAACCCAATCCCTTATTGCTTGCTGCTATGCACCTTTGTGGTATTAAAGAAGCCTATAAAATTGGTGGAGCAAGTGCAATAGGTGCGCTTGCCTTTGGTGCGCAAGATTCACAAGGAAAAGGAATCCAAAAAGTAGATGTCATCACAGGACCGGGCAATATCTATGTTGCGACCGCCAAAAAGCTTGTTTTTGGGGAAGTGCAGATTGATATGATTGCTGGACCTAGTGAGATTGGAATCCTAAACGACGGAGACGCAAGGGCGGATTATCTTGCTTGGGATTTACTCTCACAAGCAGAACACGATGAAATGGCAAGCTCTATTCTCATCACTACAAGCGAAAACTTGGCAAAACAAGTCGCACAAAAGATTGAGGAATTTTTAGCCACCTTGCCACGCAAGGAAATCACGGCAAAATCCATTAATGAGCGCGGAGCAATTCTCATTGTACAAAACATTCAAGAGGGCATTGCCTTGATGAATCAAATTGCACCCGAACATTTGGAATTGCTTGTGAAAAATCCTTTGGAGATTCTATCTAAAATTCAACACGCGGGGGCAATTTTCATCGGCGAAAACACTCCCGAACCTATTGGAGATTATATTGCAGGACCAAACCATACCCTGCCAACAGGCGGAAGTGCAAGGTTTTTTTCACCTCTTTCCACAGAGCATTTTATGAAAAAATCTTCTATCATCGCCTTTTCCAAAAAAGGAATCACACAAATGGGACAAGAATGTGGAATTCTCGCACACACAGAGGGACTAGACGCACACCAAAATGCCGTGCTTGCGAGACTAAATTCATAAATATAAGGAACATTATGGAACATATTTTAGAGGGCTTACCACAAGAAAAATGGATTGAGATTATTTTTAATGCCTCACAAGGCTTAAGCGCACAAGAGCTTACGCGCTTATTAGAGCGCCAAGCGGCAATGGAGATTCTGCTTGAAAAAAGACTAGGGGAAATGTGGGAAGAAGAATTAGCCTACTTAACCAATAGCGAGGAATCCTCAGACGAAATCCATCATCGCACACAAAATATTGCGATTGAATCTATGGGAAATATTTTAACACAAAATGAATAAAGACAAAATGCAATTCTTGCACTAAGCAACTCCAATGGAATCCTAAGAATGAAAATATTTACACTCTTTAGTTTATCAGCAATCTTGAGTGCGATTCTAGGAGTTTCAATGCTTTTTGCACCACCGGTATGGAAAGCAGAAAGATTCATTGAGCTAAACAAAGATGAGTTTTATCTTTTGACTTTGCAAGCAAGAGAGGCAGCTAAGACATTGTTTTTTCGTTGGACATTACTAAAAAACGAGGGCTTGGTAATGCACTTAAATTACGATTCTTTTCCACACCAATTTATTCTTTACCAAGACTATCAGCGCAGATGCTATAAAGTCCCTCTGCTCAAACCAGAACAAAAATATTATAGCGAAGAACCCTTTTTTATGCTATGTTTTAAGGATTATCACCGCACCAAAAAAGTTGCAACCTTGAAATATTATCTTTATCAAGGCAACAGAGATTTTAATATCATTGATGAAAGGAAGGTTCCAAATGGAGGCTTTAGCGCACATTGAAACAAAAATTCAAGAATTTTTAAAAGAATTGGGATCCCCGCTCGTATTAGATTTGAGTGCGCATTTGCAGCGAGGCAAAATGCTCCGCTCCAAACTTGCGCTTCACATTGCGGGTGAATGTGAAGAATGTATTTTGCTTTGTGCAGTCATTGAGATGATTCAGAGTGCTTCGCTCCTGCACGATGATGTGATTGATAATGCCCTTACAAGACGCTCTAAGCCCTCTATCAACGCACTTTTTGGTGATAAAAACTCTATTATGCTAGGCGATATATTTTATTCCAAAGCCTTTTGTGAGCTTACAAGCTTGCAAGAAAATTATCCGATGATTCCGCGCATTATTGCAAATGCAGTTACCACTCTTGCAATCGGCGAACTAGAAGATGTAGAGTTGGCAAAAAGCTTTAATCCCAATGAAAGTCAATATCTCCAAATGATAGAACATAAAACAGCTGCACTCATTGAAGCCACCGCGTATTCCGCAGCATTTTTAGCAGGCAAAAGCGCAGAGGAAGCGCAAGGATTCCGCCTCTATGGGCGCAATCTTGGAATCGCATTTCAAATCATTGATGATGTGCTAGACATTGTTGCGGATTCCAAAACTCTAGGCAAACCAGCTCTAAGCGACTTCAAAGAGGGTAAAACAACCTTGCCCTATATTTTTTTATATCATAAATTAAACGAGAACGACAGAATGCGTTTAAAAAATGCGTTTAAACAAGACCTGCAAGCGCAAGAACAAGAATGGATTTTAAACGAGCTAAAAGCGAAAGACGCAATAACTCAAAGTCTTGCTCTAGCAAAACATTTAGGCAACAATGGAATTGAAGCGATTGCTAATCAATCTTGTGATAAACTTATACAAATTATGCGCGAAATGATTGAACGCGACTTTTAAGGAAGCCAATGGATTATTACATTTTAAGCTATTCGCATAAAAATACTGATATTGCTATGCGTGAAGCCTTAAGCTTGGAGATAAAGAATCCCTCGACAAAGGAATTTTTGCAAGACTTGGTTAGCAACAAATTCATCAGCGAAGCAGTGATTCTCTCTACTTGTAACCGCATTGAATTTATATTAAATGTCCAAAATGCCGAAAAGGCAGAGGAATTTTTGCTAGATAAACTTAACAATTATTCCAAGATTCCACTCCCAGAGCTACGAACGTGCGCGGATAGTTACGAAAATTTAAGTGCAATTCATCATCTTTTCAGTGTGGCAAGCTCACTAGATAGCCTTGTTGTAGGAGAAACACAGATTTCAGGTCAGCTCAAAAGTGCGTTTAAGTTTTCTTATGAACTAGGCTGTTGTGGCTTGTATCTCTCCCGCGCAATTCATTTTGCCTTTCGCTGTGCCGCAAGTGTGCGCAACTCCACAAGTATTTCACAAAACTCTGTCTCCGTGGCAAGCACCGCGGTAGCTAAGGCAAAAGAGATTCTAGGGGATTTGAAAAGTCAATTTGCCCTCGTGATTGGAGCGGGTGAAATGAGCAATCTTTGTGCAAAACACCTTATTAACGCAGGTTGTGAAGTTTTAATCATCAACCGCGAAATTCAAAATGCACAAAAAATTTGCGATGAGATTTTTGCCCTCTCTCCAAACGCAAAGATTCGCGCAGAAAGTTTCAAAGATCTTAGCACTTATATCAACGAGATTCCGCTTATTTTTAGTGCCACAGGCGCACCACATACAATTATCACCTATGATATGGTAGAGGTAAAGGATTGGAATCGCTATTGGTTTGATTTGGCTGTGCCAAGAGATATTGAATGTGAAATTATGGAGAAGAGCGACAAAATCCAAATTTTTGCCGTAGATGATTTAGAGGATATTGTGCGCAAAAATTTAACCTTGCGTGAGGAACAAGCAAAAATTGCCTATGGAATCGTAGGAAGAGCAACACAAGAGTTTTTCAGCTGGCAACAAAGTCTCAATGTAGAACCACTCATCAAGACAATCCGCTCCCTTGCCAAAGACGCCGCAATGAAAGAGCTAAACAAAGGAATCGCAAAGGGCTATTTGCCAAAAGACTATGAAAAAAACATTGAAAAAACTCTCCACAATGCTTTCAATACCTTTTTGCACGATTTGACAATCAACCTAAAATCTGTTGCCAACACACCCAAAGGAGACAGCGTAATTGAATCCTTGCGATTCCTTTTTGAGCAGGATACACAAGGCAAAATGTTGGAATCCTACAAATGCGAATACGCTCAAGACAAAACTTTATCCTAAACCACAAGGAAAGCTATGCGATTTTCAAAATTATTTCTCCCAACATTTAAAGAAACGCCTAAAGATGTCGTTCTAAAAAGCCACGAATATTTAGTTCGTGGCGGATTTATCCAACAAATTGGCAGCGGAATCTATAACTTTTTGCCCCTTGGCAAGCGTGTTTTAGACAAGGTGCGCCAAATTGTCAAAGAGGAAATGGACAATGCAGGAGCAAACGAAGTTGCACTCGGCTTTGTTACTCCGTCCTTTCTGTGGCAAAAAAGCGGACGATTTGAAAGATATGGCAAGGAGCTTTTGCGCTTCAAAGACAGAAAAGACAATGACTTTGTGCTAGGACCTACACACGAAGAAGTGATTACAGAGCTAGTCAAAGCAAATATCAAAAGCTACAAACAATTACCAATCCACCTCTACCAAATCAACCTCAAATTCCGTGATGAGATTCGTCCGCGCTTTGGACTTATGCGCGCAAGAGAGTTTATTATGAAAGATGGTTATAGCTTTCATTCAAGCACAGAGGATTTAAAACGCGAATTTGACCTTATGGAAGCTACTTATAGCAGAATCTTTACGCGTTTGGGATTGGACTTCCGCGCTGTTTTTGCGGACAGCGGGGCGATTGGCGGGAATGGAAGCAAGGAATTTATGGTGCTTGCAAAGAGCGGAGAGGACACAATTTGCGTATGTGATAGTTGTCAATATGGAGCGAATTTAGAAGCAGCTACGCGCATTAAAAAACTTCCGAACACGGAAGCCCCTGTCGCTTCGTTTGCCAAATTTCATACCCCAAAGGTGCAAACCATAGAATCTTTAAGCGAGTTTTTTAAGGTAGAGCCGTTTTGGACGCTCAAAGCAGTGGTAAAAAAAGCACTCTTTGATGGTGGAAAAAACGCATTGGTGTATTTTTTCTTGCGCGGAAGTGATAGTTTAAACGAAACCAAAGCCCTAAACGCCATTGTAGGTGCAAACGAACTTGTAGAAGCAAGTGAGGAAGACTTAAAAAGTGCGGGACTTGTGCAAGGATTCATCGGACCTTTTGCCTTGCGCAATCTTACCTCTAGCCCTTATATTTATTTTGATAAAGAACTAGAAAATGCTAGCAATCTCATCTGCGGGGCAAATGAAGTGGATTATCACTTTGTCGGCGTGGATTTAAGCACTTTTGAAGGATTGGAGTTTAAGGATTTGGTGGAAGTCAAAGAGGGGGATTTCTGCCCTGTTTGCAAAAAAGGCAAACTCTATTTTACTAAGGGAATTGAGGCGGGACATATTTTTCAGCTTGGCACAAAGTATTCTAGCGCAATGGAGGCAACTTTCTTAGATGAGGAAGGCAAAGCAAAGCCCTTTATTATGGGTTGTTATGGAATCGGAATCTCACGACTTTTAAGCGCAATCATAGAGCAACACCACGATGAGCGCGGAATGATTTGGACGCGTGCGAGTGCGCCTTTTTGCGTTCATCTTATTGTTTCTAACATCAAAGAGCAATCCCAAATGCAAATGGGCATAAAACTCTACGAAAACTTACAAAGCAAGGGCATTGAATGCTTGCTAGATGACAGAGCCGAACGATATGGTGCGAAAATAGCCGATTTTGAGTTGATAGGATTGCCTTTTGGAATCGTCGTAGGTAAAGGCTTAGAAAAAGGTGAAATAGAACTCATAAGACGTAAAGATTTAGCCAAAGAATCTCTAGGGATTCAAGATTTTGACGCACTAATTTCTAAGATTTTTGAGGTTTGCCAATGCGATTCATTTTGATTTTCATTTACTTGTTTTTAGAAGTCTTTATCACCTTTGAAATGATTGATTTCTTGGGCGTTTTGGGCTTTGTATTAGAGATTATCTTCAGTGCTATTTTGGGATTGTTTATCTTAGTAAATTATCGCTTTTTTCTAGGCGATGCCCTCGTGCGCCTTAGAGAAAGAGAAATCGGCTATGAAGCTTTCGTGGGTTCTAATATTTTCAGAATCCTTGGAGCAATCCTATTAATCTTACCCGGTGGATTAACCGATATTTTAGGGATTTTAATGCAGTTTAGCGCAATTGGATTCTTAGCCGTTAAGCCTTTTATGAAAAAACCTGCTCCTAATTCCACACCCTTTGACACAAGCAACAAGCCTCAAAATAGCGAAATCATTGATGTAGAAGTCATAGAAAAGTAAGGAGAAGCAATGCAAAAACTCATCATCGGCACACGCGGAAGTGTGCTAGCACTTTGGCAAGCAAACCATATCAAAGATTGCCTAGAGGCGCAATACAAAGACATAGAAGTGGAAGTAAAAATCGTCAAAACTAAAGGCGACAAAATCCTAGATGTGCCTTTGGCAAAAATCGGTGGTAAGGGGCTTTTTACCAAAGAATTAGAAGAATTGCTCTTAAAAGATGAAATAGACTTGGCAGTGCATAGCCTCAAAGATGTGCCGGTGGAATTTGTAGAGGGCTTGGGACTAGCGGCAATCACGAAGCGAGAAGATGTGCGGGATAGTTTTTTGAGCTTCAAATACGCGAGTTTGGAGGAGCTTCCGCTTGGTGCGCGTGTCGGGACAACTTCACTAAGGCGCACAATGCAGATTAGTGCCTTAAGGGAGGATTTGGAAACGCAAAGTTTGCGTGGAAATGTGCAAACAAGACTAAAAAGGCTTCAAGAAGGAGATTTTGATGCGATTATCCTTGCGCAAGCGGGAGTAAATCGGCTTGGAATCCACAAAGAAGTGCCTTATATTGTGCCTTTGGATTTTATGATTCCGGCAATGGGACAAGCCGCACTTGGTGTGGAATGCAAAAAGGGAAGCAAAACAGAATCACTTTTGCAATTTTTAAACGATTCCAAAGCCGCCTTTGAAACAACTTGCGAGCGCGCATTTGTGCGCACACTTAATGGAGGCTGTCAAGTGCCTATCGGCGTCAATGCAACCCTAGAAAATGGAATCTTAAAAGTGCGCTCCATTTTGGGTTTGCCCGATGGCACAGAGATTTTGCGCGAATGTTTGGAAGTGCAGGTAAAAACGCTTGCGGATTGCAAACGCATAGGCGTGCAAATGGCGCAAGAGTTTTTGCGACAAGGAGCGGAAAAAATTTTGCAAAAAGCGCAAAATTGGGAGTTTAAATAATGCAAAATTACCCAATTCTTTTAATTGCTACCGAAAACTATGTGCCTTTTGCTGCTTGCTTGATGACAAGCATTATCTATAATACAAATAAAATAGTGGGGGGGGGGCAGAATAAGCCTTATTGCTTCTATATTTTAAGTGATTTTCTCTCAAAATCCACACAAGAAAAACTCTCCAAACTTCAAGCCAAACTCTCTATAATCTACCCTTTAGAAATCACGATTCATTTGTGTGATGACGCAGAATTCAGAGAAAACAATCTCCCAAAACTCAATGAAAATTATCTTTGCTTTTATCGGCTTTTGTTTGAAAGGTTTTTAGATTTTAGCGCGCAAAAAGTGCTTTATTTAGATGTGGATATGATTGTTCTATGGGATTTGCGCGAGATTTTTGCTATGGATTTAGAGGATAAAGTCTGTGGTGTAGTGCTAGATTACAAAGCAAATCGTCTTTTAATGCCAAAGGACGAATCCCATCCACCCTTGAATCTCTCCCAAGGATATTTTAACTCTGGCTTGCTCCTCATAGATGTGCAAAAATGGCGTGCGCAAGAGATAGAATCGCAAATCTTGCACTCTATGGATTCCTATCATTTCAAGGAGCACGACCAAAGCATTTTAAATTATATTTTAAAGGACAAAGTCAAGATTCTGCCTTTATATTGGAATGTTTTAGTCTATTATTTTATCAATGCAAAAACTAAAGAGGAAGGAGGAAATTTCAATATCTCCTACACGCGCAACCAACTAAACAATGCCTTAAAGAATCCTAAAATCGTGCATTACTACTTAGACTACAAACCTTGGAGAGACGATAAAATCTATGTGGATACTAAGGGTGAGTTTTTGGGAAAATATTGGTGGGATATTGCGCAAAAGACACCTGTTTTCACAGACGAGCTTATGCGGCTTAAAGAATCCGCTAGCCAAGCAAGAGTTTTTCAAGCAGCTTTGGGATTCCTTTTGTTAAAATTTGCGCGTTTTGGGCTTTATTTCTTACTTCCTATTCAAGCGTATTGGATAATGAAAAAGGGCTTGGATAATCAAGCTTCACAAGAAATTCCGCGAGGCGACTACAACCTTTCCATAGAAATAGGCAAAGAGGCAATTAAAGCCTACAACAAAGGCAAAGGGAGATTGCTTGCCCTGCCTTTTAGAATCCTAAATTTGCAAAAAAGATTTCAACTTGCCAAAAAGAGATTGGAGGGCTTGTAATATCATCTTTTCGTTGTTGTGAGGAGCAACGCGACAAAGCAATCCATAAGCTAGAATCTTGCCTGAAAGATTCCATTGTAAATGCTCCTGTGAGATTCCAAATTATAGATTGCCACAAAAATTTTTCAAATTTTCTCACAATGATAGTATATACGCCACGATTCCACAAGTAAATCTATTTAAAGTAAAATTTCCATTGCTTCTTCTAAATTTGCAACCCTATGCGTCGCACTTGGAGCGTCCTCTACGCCTATCAAAATGCGCGTTTGCACACCCACTTTCAACCCTGCTTGCATATCTGTTTCCTTATCTCCCAAAATATAAGAATCGCAATCCTCTAAATTCAGATGAAATTCTTGGATTGCAGATTCTAGCATAGCAGATTTTGGCTTGCGGCAAGCGCATTGCTCCTCTTTGGTATGCGGACAGAAATAGATTCCATCAAAACCAATATTTTTAGGCACAAAGCCACCGATTCGCAGAGGAATCGTAAGGCAAGAGCGAATGCAGTTTTGCATAAATACACTTAGGGCTTCAAAATCTTTTTGGCTAAAGATTCCGCGATGAATCCCTGATTGATTTGTAACCACAAAACAAAGTGCATTTTGCTTTTTAAGCTCCAAAAATAACTCTATAAAATGCGGAGCAAAATAAAATTCCTCTATTTTGTAGCCATAAGGCGAATCCTCAAGATTTACTACGCCATCTCTATCAAAAAACACAACCTTTTGTTTTACTCCACTCATCGCGCGAAAACTCCCAAAAATTTCTGCATTCTAATCCCAAAAAGGTAAAAGAAGGGCGTATTTGTAAAAGCAAAAATAAATTTCATCAAATAATCTCCTATTATGAGCATTAACACGCTTGTCCAAGGCATAACAAACAAAAAGGCAATGTGAAAAAATATCATTGTATCCAATGCTTGAGAAAATGCGGTGCTGCCAGCACTTCTAAGCCACCAAATTTTAGGAAATTTGGATTTAATCCAATAAAACGCATAAACATCTAGCTGTTGGGAGACAAAAAACGCACTAATGCTTGCAAGTGCGATTCTAAATTCGCTCAAAAACAAAGAGGGAACAAAGGCACAAATAATACCGATACGCACTACTTTTAGCACTTCTTGCTTGTTGTATTTCTCCGCTAGAATATCTGCAAGCAAAAAAGTAAAGGGATAAGTCAGCGCACCAAAGGTAAAAAAATCGTTAATTGGAAACTGCACAAGATAGTTTGAAGCAACAATAAGTGTAGTAAAAATCATCACAGACACGATAATCACGACTTTAGACATTGATAGACCCTTTAAAACAAAAGTCGTATTTTATACTTTTGGGCTTTAAGATTCCATAAAGCTAAATCTTGTGTGTTGGTTTCTATACCTTTGTCAGATTCCACAAAGAATCGTAGAATCCTTGAGTCTCTTTAAGGCGAAATTCTTTGGATTTGCAAGTATGGGCGTGCGTTGCGTGAGTCTTACCCAAACTTACCCAACTGCTTCGCTGTTTCATTCCTTGCAAGGTCAATTAATTCTCTATCCTTGCAATTCCTTTAATTTAGCTAGAACTTCCGCAATATGTCCCTTGACTTTGACATTTTTCCAAATGTATGCAATCTTGCCTTGAGGATTAATCAAAAAAGTAGAACGAATCACTCCCTCATATTCCTTGCCATAAAGCTTTTTTAGCCCCCAAGCCCCATAACTTTTCAGCACAGATTTTTGCGTATCACTAAGCAAGGTAAAATTTAAAGATTCTTTTGAGATGAAACTTTGATGAGATTTCACGCTATCTGGGCTGATTCCAAGCACCACTGCGCCACGCGCACTTAAAATCTCTAATCGGTCGCGAAAATCACAAGCCTCTGTTGTGCAGCCGGGCGTTTTGTCTTTGGGATAAAAATACACTACCACCCAACTTCCTTGAAAATCTTGCAGAGAAATCTCTGCATTGTCTTGATTTGGCAAACTAAAAAGCGGGGCATTGTCTTTAATTTTTAATTCCATTTTTTAATCCTTTTTTATTTTTGATAATTAATTTTTATTGAAACTTTGCAATCCTCAAAGATTTCCAATTTCGTAATTTTAATCCAAAACTCCTTGATTTGCGGAAAGCGCAAAGGAATCTCGCGGTAAAAATAACTTTGTGCTTCCTCTAGCAATCCAAATTGCCGTGCAAAAGACTCTTTAATAAATTCCCTCAAATCCCGATAATCCAAAAAATCCTCTCTCTTGTCTAAATTCATAGAATCCTCGCATTGTGCCTGTATTTTGGGATTCCATATAAACTCTGCGTTAATTAAAATCTTTTGTGCCTTTTCGCGCTCACTTGGCAGAATCCCAATGATTACTTCTAGGATAAAATCCTCTAAACAAATCGTATATGGTTTAGATTCCAAAACACAATGTGCAGAATCTTGCTTGCTATTATTCAAAGTTAAATTTGACATCAATTTCCTTAATTTAGCAGATTAAAAGAATCCAAAATTGCAGAATTAACCGCTTGATTCATCGCAACAATAATTTGATAAAAATCGCCCTTTTGCACCTTTATTTCTTTCTTAAGAAGTTGGCTAGAATCCTTAATATTCACAATAAGATTAAGCACCACGATTTCTTGTTTTTCATCATAATAAAAATCCAAAAGATTCAACGCAAGAGTTGGAATCCCGCTTTTTAGCTCTTTTACAGGAATATATCCCAAAGGCTTGGAAGCTTTTAACACCAAAGAATCTATCATCAAGGGTAGAGGCTCTATCCATTCATTTCTGACAAAATATTCAATGGCATTTTCATTGATTTTATAAGCAATTCTTTTGTTAGCGATTTTCAAGCTTGCTTCCGAACCAAGATAGACAAAAAAGCTGGGATTCCGCACTTTTTTGCCTGCAAATTGTGTCGGATATGGACTTAAAATCTCTGGCTCTAAGCTCAATTCATAGTGAGTAATTCTTGGCAATTCTTTGCCTAAACAGCCTTCAAAAACAAAGATAAAAATCAAAATAAAAAAAATTTTTGAAATTTTATGGATTGCTTGCATTATATTTCCTTTTTATTCACGTGGTCCTAAAGTTTGCCCTCGCGTGCCAAACAAAAACTCACTAGGTGCGTTAGAAAAATTTTCCATAGAACTTTCTGCCCTTTGCAAAACCTGCTCTAATGTTTTGGAGTTTCGTTCTAAATCATACAGAAGTGGCGTTAAAATTGCACGCAAATTATAATCCCCATTGACAATATCGTGATGAATCGCCTCTCTACTCTCCCCTACACCTTTAATTTCTTTTTGCGCGGAGAGCAAGACATTATCTATTCTTGGTGGCAAGTTTGCCAAACCCGATAGAGCGCGCTCTATGTTGTCTAAGTTCTTATCGCTCAAAAGCCGATTGATACGATTAAGGCTCATCTCCAAGCGGTCAAACACATTTTCTGCCTTACTTCCGACTTTTTCTAGCCAATTTTCTTGTAAGCTCAAAACTGCCTTTTCGCCCTCTTTATAAAACTCTCCTTGCCCTTGCACAAGAGAGAGAAAAGCTCCTCCTGTTAGCCCTTGAGAATCAACAAAAATATGTGCCCCCTCCTTTAAAACAATCTCTTTTTTAATCCAAAGTGTAATCTCTACATCCTCTGCTTCTGTATTGAGTTTATAGCTCTTGACAAATCCTACTGGAAGCCCCAAATATCGCACCTGTGTTTCTGTCCGAATCCCTTTGGGCAAATTCTTGTTATAAAGATAATATTCGTGATAATCCTTAAGATTTCTATCGTATTTTCCCATCCAAAAAACAAATCCTGCCAAAGCAATCAACGAAACAACAAAAAACACACCAAGTAAAACATAATTCAATCGCGCTTCCATAAACCTCCTTAAATCTGATATAAAAACAAATCCAACGATTGTGTTTGTTGTGCCAACTCACGGACACTTCCCTCAAAAAATATTTTTTGATTTTTCAATATTATCATTCTATCCACTGCGCCTTTGACAGATTCCATATCGTGCGTTACCATTACGACACTAATCCCCAATAAATCCCTCAACTCCATAATCAAGGCATCAAAATGTCTCGCGCTTTTGGGGTCTAATCCACTTGTTGGCTCATCTAAAAATAAGATTTTTGGACTCAAAGCCAAAGCACGTGCCAACCCCACGCGCTTCACCATTCCACCGCTTAATTCATTGGGATAAAGTTTGGCAACCTCTGCCTTAAGCCCCACACGCGTAAGCCAAATATATGCTAGAGATTCTATATCACTAGGTCTGAAATTCGTCCATTCCCGCAAAGGAATCATTAGGTTTTCCAACACATTTAAGGAGCTAAAGAGCGCACCAAACTGAAATAATACGCCTATATTTAATTTGCATTGGAGCGTATCTTTGGGATTGAGATTCCAAATATTTTGACCCAAAATCCTCACCTCACCACTTGTGGGTTGTTTTAGAAAAATCATTGTATTAAGCAAGGTGCTTTTTCCGCTCCCACTTCCACCAAGCAAAGCAAAAATTTCTTTTCTACGGATATTAAAGGAGATTCTATCGTGAATGATACGCGTCCCATAAGTCGTTGTAAGATTACGAATCTCTATAATATTTTGGAAGTTTGCATTTGTTTGTGATTCCATTTACCAACCTATTTGCGTAAAAATTACCGAGCATAATGCGTCAAATGCAATCACACAAAAAATAGATTCTACCACACTTTTAGTTGTATGGATTCCAATACTGCGCGTGTCTTTTGCTACGATGAATCCGTGATAACAACCAATAAGCGCGATAATTAACCCAAAAAATGGGGCTTTGAGAAATCCTATCCAAAAATGTCGCATTTCAACCATTTGCAAAAATCGCTCCACAAACTGCTCGCTACTGATTCCTAATTGCATAGAAGAAACAAGCATTGCACCAACTAATCCAAAAATATCTGCAATAAAGACCACAAGAGGTAGCGCGACACATAGCGCAATGACACGAGGTAGCACCAAGAAATTTATAGGATTAAATCCCATCACATTCATTGCATCAATTTCTTGTGTCGCACGCATCATTCCAATCTCCGCACTAAAGGCAGACGCGCTGCGCCCTGCAATGATGATTGCCGTGATGATTGGTGCCATTTCGCGCAAAGTCAGCATAGAGCTCATCTCCACAATTAAAATGCTTGCCCCAAATTGCGCAAGCTGGAGACTGCCTTGATAGGCAACCACGATTCCAATCAGAAAGCAAGCCAAAGAGACAATCGGAATCGCTTTAATCAATGCTTCTTGTACTTGGAAAAACAAGGCTTTTAGACGAATCGTCGCGGGATTAATAAAACCCACTAAAAGGCGATAAATCATTTCACCCAAGAAACCAAAGGTTATTAGTGCGTAATTACTCCAATTTTTTAGAATCTTAAAGGTGTCCAAATGCCAGCGGATTAATTCCTCTGTAATTGCTGACTTATCGGGCATTTTCTTTTCTTGCAAAAGCGCAAAAATCCGCTGTGTTTTGGGGGAAAGAAAGAGTGCATTTTGCGAATCCTCAAGTCTAATTTTTCCCTTTTGCTTCAAATCCTCCAACCAACGCAACAAAACTTCCCCACCACAAAAATCCAAATCAAAATCTTTTCTTAATAAAATATGAACTTTTATGTTTTGTGATTCTTTACCCCCAAAATGTCGCGTAATAGAATCCCAAGTGCTGTCCAATTTATTCAAAACTTGCTTAGAAAGGCTTTTGTCCCAAATACCGCCAAATGTAATGAGGACATTTTCTACTCCTTCATAACGAATCTCCAAACTCGCTAGCATCACACGCCATTTTCAATCATTATTTTTGCTCAAAGACAAAAGGGACACCCCGAATTACTTTGCTAGCAAAAATTTTATCTGTATTTTTGCGCACTTGTGTAAAATCTGTCGCCATTTCTTCTTTGCTCAATTTTCTGTCTTGATAAAATTTGCGTAGAATTTTGATTTTGCCTTTTGTATCGTCTGCTTTAAGTTTTGCGGTTTGATTCATCGCTAATTGTGCCTTAATAAAGGCTTCCTTTTGATGTACAGGCGCAAAAATTAATTTCAAATTCGCTTCTTTTAGTTCAGATTCTATCTCCTCTAATTGTTTGCGACAATAAGGGCAATCCGGGTCTGTTACAACAATATGAGTTGGGAGGTTTTTACCCGTTCCTCTAAGGTAAATGAAATCCTCTTGATTGAAACCTGAAAAAAGTGCGTTGAGTGCCGCTGTATCTTTCTTTTCTTTTGCATTTTCTGCTTTGCGGAGTTCCTCCATAATCATTTTGGAATCCTCCTTGTCTAGGTTCATCATATTACTTAATGCAACAAAATAACTTCCCTCTTGGCTCACAAGTGCCGGAAAAATATCTCCTCCTTGCGTGCGTCCAATCACAAAATATTGATTTTTGAAGCTTTTAAGCGGTTTTTTGAGTTGCACCTTGACTTCCACTCCCGCGAATCCCTGCACGCTTTTTGTAAAATTTTCCTCAAATCCCGCATTAGCAAAACTCGCTAAACCAACTATCATCGCTGTATTCAAAATAGTTTTTTGCATTATTTGCATTAATATCCCTTATTTAAAAAATCAAAGCGGTATTATAGCATAAATTATTGTCAAAATGTAATTATCATTACACCCTCATACCCGATTTTACCGCTTGATGAGCTTGTAAAATGATTGTATTTTTCCTTGTAAAGACAACACAAACAAAGTGCGCAATCTGCAAAAATTTGTGCGGGTTTAGGTGAAAAGATTTGTGCAACACACCCGCATTTGCAAATCTAATCCTGCAAACAAAATCTTTTAGCACGAAGGCGGATTAGAGGTTGAATCTTAACGATTATCCACCTTTTCTAACAATAAATCGTGGTGGGTGAGGCGATATTCTGCCATTTCTTGGTATTTTGTCTTTGGGATTCCATAGTTTGCATAAGGGTCAATGCTGATTCCCCCACGTGGCAAAAATTTCCCCCACACTTCAAGATAGCGTGGCTGCATTAACTCCACCAAATCCTCTAAGATTCTATTCACGCAATCCTCGTGGAATCCTCCGTGATTGCGGAAGCTAAAAAGATAGAGTTTAAGTGATTTGGATTCTAGCATTTTTTTATCTGGGATATACGAAATATAAATTGTCGCAAAGTCCGGCTGTCCTGTAATGGGGCAAAGGCTTGTAAATTCGGGGCAATTAAACTTGATAAAATAATCTCGCTCTGTGAATTGATTCTCAAAAGTCTCTAAAAGGCTTTTGTCGTAGGTGAAGACATATTGCGTTTTATTTCCCAAATGTGTAAGGGATTCTTGGGGGGTTTGCTTCTTTGGCATTTATTTCCTTTGTAATTTTCTTTGCAATTATACAAAAGAATCTTTGCGATTCCATTGTGAATATTTCTTTATGTAGAATTATGGATTTGCGCTGTGTGGGTGAATTTGCTATGCACAAATGCATATTGCGAAAATTTTGCAAATTTTCTCGCAATGACGACAAATCAACACGTAATGTCTCAACCGTGTCATTGCGAGGAATGCGCGAAGCAAATGACACAATGGAATCCTTTTGTGCCAAGTTACGAACTGCCGCGCTTTGGCTCAATGCAAAATCTTGCAAAAGCAAATCCTAAAAAAATGGAAGTTTTAGCACTCCGCTAATCACGATTGCATTCACAAGGTCAATAAAAAACGCTCCCACCAAAGGCACGACGATAAACGCCATATGGCTCATACCATAATGTTGGGTAACCGTTTGCATATTTGCCATTGCCGTAGGAGTCGCTCCAAGTCCAAACCCGCAATGTCCCGCAGCCAAAACCGCTGCGTCATAATCACGCCCGCAGAATCTAAAAGTAACGAAAATCGCAAAGGCAATCATCAACACGACTTGAATCGTGAGAATCACAAGCATAGGAAGCGCAAGTGAGACAAGCTGTGTAAGATTAATCGTCATCAACGCAAAAGCCAAGAAAAGCGACAAACTCACATTTCCTAGCACGGAAACTTCTCTATCAAACACTTGATGCACTTTTGTCATAGATAGCACATTGCGCAGAATCGCTCCCACAAATAAACACCATACAAAGGTGGGAAGCGTGAAAGCAGAGCCTTTTAAATAACTTGAAATAAGCGTTCCAATCAGCAAAGAAATCGCAATCAAAGCTAGAGATTCCACAAACGAAGTCGCGGTAATCAACCTCTCTTTTTCTGGCTTTTCAAACCCTTTTGGCAAACCCTCCTCTACTACATCTTTGCTTGGGAGTTGCAATTGATATTTTTTCACAAGATAGTGTGCCACAGGACCGCCGATAACCCCACCGGCGATTAATCCGAAAGTTGCACAAGCCATAGCTACCTCCAAAGCAGCTTCAAACTCATAAGGGGGCAGCTTAAAAATATCTGCCCACGCAGCACCTGTGCCGTGTCCTCCGCTCATTGTAACAGAACCTCCAAGCAAACCAATCACGGGATTCACACCCATAAACTTAGCTGCAAGCACTCCCGCAATATTTTGCAAAAAGAGCAACACAGAAACAAAGATTAAAAAGATAAAAAGAATCTTTCCACCTTTTTTGAGTGAAGCAAAATCGGCACTTAGTCCAATACTAGCATAAAATGCTAACATCAAAGGGTCTTTTAACGCTCCATCAAACTTCAATTCTATTTTGCCATAATGATAAAGCAGAAAAATCGCAATTGCTGCAATGATTCCCCCCACCACAGGTTCTGGAATATTATAATCACGCAAAAATTTACTTTTGCCGATGATAAAACGCCCCAAAAGCAATACGAAAATCATACTAAGCAAAGTGGCGTAAAAATTAAATGAAACTATCATTTATAGCTCCTGTTTATGAAAATTACCGCATTGTAGCAAACAAGAAATTAGAGTTAAATAAGGCAGATTCTTTTCCAAACACACACAAAAAGCCAAAGCAATAAATTTTTCGTTAAAGATTACAAATTGTAACATTTCAAT
Organism: Helicobacter ganmani; assembly: GCF_003364315.1. NCBI lineage: Bacteria > Pseudomonadati > Campylobacterota > Epsilonproteobacteria > Campylobacterales > Helicobacteraceae > Helicobacter > Helicobacter ganmani. Next base: position 82,425 of record NZ_NXLS01000007.1, read on the forward strand.
TCTCTTACTTAAGTTTCTACTTCCACTTCTCCTTAAAAGCTAAGGATTTTAAACCTTTTTGAGTTATTATCCAAAACCTAACTACATTTTAACAAAAGGCTTAAAGTTTGGAGAGTTTTGATAACAAAGAGATTGTCTTTTACTCCTTGAGTTTGGACGAAAAAGAAATCAAAGACCTCCAAGAATCCCCAGAAATTTTGGAAGATTTATTAGAGGACAAAGTCTGCTCCCTGCTCAATCTGCCCCGCACTTGTGAATATTTTTCGCGCTTTTTTACGCAAGATGCTCATACTTATCATTGTTTATTACTTAACAAAGATTCCTTGAAAAAATATGTGAGTGATGCGCAAACCTACCTTAGCCACCCTTGTTTTTTGTGCGAGCAATTTTTGCAAGAAACTTTAGAATCGCAGGCGTTTTTGGTGCTAGATGTTTGCGCAAAATGGACACTTATTTATTATCACAAAGGCAAAATCACTTTTCTGCAATCCATAAATAACCTCCAAATCGCACAAGACAAGATTAAACTTTTGAATCCAAACCCTCAAAACTTTGCCCTCTTTTTTTGGCTAATAGGCGAAATGAATCCCGCGCAATCCGAAGAACTAAAAAGCCTCCAATCCCTTTTTAATACGCAAATCCTCCAATGTAAGCTAGAGGAAGTTTTGCTTTTGGACTCTTATAATTTCAATCCACTTGAAAAAACGCTTCCCCTAAGCCAACGAAAAGTAGGCAAAGCACTGAAATTTGCACTATTGGGTGCGAGTGTGGGAATCGGGATTTGGCTTGTTTTGTTAATCTTAGATTTGCTAAAAAGCAGAGAAATAGAAAATCTCCAGCGACAAATCCAAGAAAAAAATATCCAAATCCACAACCAAATCCAAAGCTATACGCAATCCCAAAAACAAGTGCTACTTCTGAAAGAAAAGTTAGAATCCCTACAAACTCTTGAAGCACAAAATGCACATTTCCTTCAAAATGCTATTCCTAACGCTCTTGTGCCATTTTTTCATACACTTAACCCGATTTTGCAGCAATACAATGTCAAAATTGCTTATTTTGGGCTAGAAAAAGATTCACTTCATTTGCTTTTTAGAGGCAAAAACACTTTGCAAGCCTTAGAAAAGCTAGAAAAATCCCCTTGGGGAAATGTGCAGAGATTGGAAAAATATCAAGAATTTTATTGGATACAAATTGCCTTTAGGATTCCACAATGAACGGAGCCAAAAGAGCTTTGGAACAAATTTGCAAAACAATAGAATCTTATTTAGAATTGCGCTCCAAAAAAGAAATGATTTTAATCTTTATTCTTTGTTTTTTATTAGGTTTTATTGGGATTTTTAGCCTAAGCTTTGAGCGCACAAAACAATCTTTGGAGGCAAAAAACCAAAAGAAGCTACACCTACAAAAAGAACTTTTGGACTTACAAGAATCCTTTAACGCCCCCCAAGACTTTGAGGATACAAAATCCTTACAAGATTCTATCCACGCCTTAGAACAAAAAATTGCACAACAAGACAAACAAAAAAATCTCTTACAAAATCAATCTAGCATCTATGCACTGACGCAAATTGCGGATTCTAAAAATCTACAAGACTTCACGCTCACACAAGAAAACCAAAAAATCTTACTTAGTGCAAAGGGAAAATATGCAGATTTTTTTAGTTTTTTAGAAAGCCTAGAAGCACAATCTTATTCAGAAATCTCGTCTCTTTCTCTTTATCCCAACGCCCTTAAGCAACATTTGGAATTTTATTTAGAGATTCTACTCCATAAACAGAATCCTCTGCCCAACAGGAATTAAAATGAAATTATTTTTCTTCATACTCGTTTTAACCACTGCTTGTGCTGGATTTGACCCCTTTTACTATGGACAAGATTCCCAAAGTAATGAGGACTTAAATCTCTATGGTTTGATGAAAGAACGTGCCAATATCAATGGCAAATGGTATAAGGTACAAACAACTTTTGACGCGCAAAATATGCGCTTTAAGATTCTTAAAATCCAAAATAACTGCGTGATTTTGGAGGAATCCTCCACGCAAGGTTTAAGCACAATTTGCCTACAAAAATCAAAACTATTAAGGAACTAAATGCGACTTCTTTACCGATTCAGCCTCCTATTTCTTTTGCTTTTCGCTCCACTTTTTGCGTGCCAAAATCGCCTTTTTAATCTCTCTTTGCAAGATTATCCCATCAAAATTGGTGAGGTTTTAAACGAATTTTCTAGTGAGTGCCATTTCAGTGTTGTTTGGGACGAAATCGCAATAGAATCGCGGCTCAACCAAAATCTTTCTATGATTAACTTTAAAGACAAAGATTTGAATTTTATCTTTGAATTACTTTTTAATGCGGCAAATTTGCATTATTCTTTTGAAAAGGACATTTTAAGACTTAAAATTAATGAAACAAAAACTTTCAAAATCAACTACTTAAGCACGAATCGGCAAGGCATTAGCAATACTTCTGTTTCTATCAATAATGAGGAGCGGCAAAGCAACTACAATACGCAAAGAGATGAAGACAATTTAAGCAAGTCTGGAATCAATATCAAAAGCGAAGACGGATTTAATTTTTGGGAAACGATTGAAACAGAAATCTTAACAATGATTAATGCCAAAGCAGAGGAAGGGCGTGTGATTATCAATCGTGGCGCGGGATTAGTCAGCGTCAAAGGCGATAGAAAATCACTCCAAAAGGTAGAATCCTATATCCAAAACCTACACGAACGCTTGCAGCAACAAGTTTTGATTGATGTGCATATTCTAAGCGTTGCGCACAAAAACGCGCAGACTTTGGGGATTAATTGGGAAAGTCTTTATGATTTGCAAAATCTTGTGATTCCACCTTTTAGCGAGAGTGCAAGCTTAGGAGGCAAGGGCGAAATGGGCAATGTCAGCGGACTAAACCTCATCGGTGGCGATAGCGGACGCAGTTTGCATTATGGGTTAAATATTTTCTCGCAAGGCGTAAGTCTCACGCGCATTGTAGAGTTTCTAAAAACCTATGGGGAGGTGCAATCTATCTCTAATCCCAAAGTTCTTACACTCAACAATCAACCCGCAATGATTAGCGTAGGCGATATTTTGCGCTACAAGAAAAGCAATATTTATCAAAACACCAATGCGCAAACCACGCTCACAAATACCGATAACGAATATCCAAGCATCTTTGCTGGCGTGCTTTTAGACATTACACCTTTGGTGTTTGGAGAGGAAATCATGCTCAAAATCAATCCCTCTATTACCAAAACCAAAGATAACAAAAGCGAGATTCCAAGCAATGCCTTTGACACCCCACCTAATCTTACAACCAATCAACTAAGCTCTATCGTCAAGGTAAAAAATAATCAAAAGATAATTTTAGGTGGGCTCATCTCGCAAAACACAATGAATCAACAAAATAAAGTGCCGCTACTTGGGGACATACCTTTGCTAAAGCTACTTTTTTCTTATTCGCAAGAAGTGCAAAATACGGAGGAAATTATTTTCATCATTGAGCCAAAAATTATTACAGACAATGTATTAAGCCTAGAATCGCTCGGCTATCGCTTGATTGATGAGGAAAAGATTAATAGAAATAATAAGGAATAAATTTTGTAGAATACTAAAGTAAAATGCAACGAAATCTTATCTCAATAAGCATCAGTTTGTAGGCGTTGAATTAGACTCTACCTATTGCAAACTCTCAAAAAATCGTTTTTTAGAGACAATCAAAAAAGAGGGAGCAAAATTATACATTGACCATATTAAGCCAAAAGATTTAGGAGGGAAAGCCACTTTAGAAAATGGACAAACGCTTTGTAGTAGGCGTAATTAATCTAAAACAAACCAAAACAGGCAAAAAGATATTTTAAGAATATTAGAAAACTACCAAAAATGCTAACGAGAAAGAATGGATAGATTTCTTAGAATATACGCTAAAAGTTTATGAAAAACATATACCAATGGGCATATTGTATGAAACAAAGAATAAGATATTTCAATATTCTTCACAACCTATCCCCCAAAGAATCCTCTTAAATCATTATTGAAATACATTTCTAACACTTTCGCGCATTGTGGGCAAATTTGTAAAGGTTTGTCGTTAAAAAACTTTGTCTGCACCTTATGCGAATAAATCCCAAGAAAAAAGCGCAAATTAAGAGAAATCGTAGCAATGAAATCGGGATTTTTGAGATTCTCCAAAGCCTCCTTGCACCCGCACAAATGCACAAAAGGGTCGCCTTTACTCCTAAACATCACCTCTTGCACTCTTGCTTGATAGAGCATAATTTTGCAAATATTATTGCTTGAAAAACGAAAGTAAATGCCCCTCTCATCGGCAGATAAATCCGCGAAATTCGCCATAATCCCACCCTGTTGAAGCTGTTTAAAAAGCGCGGAATCCAAGCCATTCTCTCCACTTCCGCAAGCAGCAATCGTTTTTTCAAAAAATTTTTGCAATTATTCCGCCTCTCTTTCAATCAAATCACAAAGAATATGCCCCATTAAAATGTGCATTTCCTGAATGCGCGGCGTATCACTGCTTGGAGAGATGAGCAAAATATCGCAGAGATTCCGCATTTCTCCCCCGCTCCCTCCGCTAAATCCTAGAGTTTTACAACCTATCTGACGCGCGACTTTTAAGGCATTAAGGACATTTTTACTATTGCCACTTGTAGAGATTCCAAGCAACAAATCCCCATTTCTTGCTATCGCCTCCACTTGTCTAGAAAACACAAACTCATAGCCATAATCGTTTCCAATCGCGCTCAAAGCACTCGTATCGGTTGTTAGAGCAATCGCACACAAACCCTTGCGCTCCCGCTTGTATCTCCCGGTAAGTTCTGCCGCAATGTGTTGGCTATCTGCCGCACTTCCGCCATTGCCACAGAGTAGAATCTTGCCTCCGCCTTTTAATACCTCTATCGCCATTTGTGCTGCATTTTCTAAATCTTGCGCTAGAGATTCCATTTTTTGCGCACTTTCTAAATGTGCTGCAATCTCTCCCAAAATCACTTGTTTCATTTAAGATTCCTTTATTTTTTGGATTAATTGACTTGTGCTTTTGCCCTCTATAAACTCCAACAAGCACACCTCATCACTAAATTCACTCCCCACAACCTCCTTGCCCTGATAGTCTGCGCCTTTTACTAACACATTAGGGCGAATTTTTGCAATCAACTCTCGTGGAGTTTCCTCCTCAAACACCACGACAAAATCCACACATTCCAAAGCACAAAGCATTGCGATTCTATCTTTTTCCTCATTCATAGGGCGCGAAATCCCTTTAAGCCGTTTGACAGAAGCATCACTATTCAAACCGATAATCAGCAAATCTCCTAAATTACGCGCCTTGTGCAAATAATCAATATGTCCTAAATGCAAAATATCAAAGCAACCATTTGTAAAAACGATTTTGAAATTTTCCTCTTTGAGTTGGTGGAGAGATTCCAAAAATCCATAAAACTCCTCTGCTTTTATCCATTTATCCCAATAGGAAGTGAGTTTTTGCCGCTTAAAAATTTTGGTAATTTGTCTGCTTAGAGAATTTGAAAGAGACATCTCCTCGCCAAAAATTTGCAAAAATTCTGTATTTGCCAAAGCAGAATCCAAAAGGTTGTTGCGCCTAAGATAAGCAAAAATCTCTTGTTTGCTAGCAGTTGCAGAACCCACTTTGCTTACTACAACCGCAGCGGCGGCATTGGCAAAATATACGCTTTGTGAGATTGGCTTACCCAATGCCAACATATAAGCCAAAGAGGCAATCACCGTGTCTCCTGCTCCTGTTACATCAAAGACTTCCCGTGCAATCGTTGGCATTCTCTCTACTTTGACGCTTCCTTCTTGGATAGAATCCCTTGTGGCAAATGCGATTCCATCTTCACTTAAAGTGATTAATGAAGTCTCTAATGCGCACATTTTTTGTAAAGCCACAATACAATCTTGCAACGAATCCTCATCACAAATATTAATCCCTGTGGCTTGCATTGCTTCTTTTTTGTTGGGAGTAAGCAAGGTTGCGCCCTTGTATTTGGTATAATCCTTGCCCTTTGGGTCTATTAAAATCTTTAAATCGTGCGCTTTGGCTAAGGCAACCAAACTTTGTGTCAAACTATCATTCAATACGCCCTTTTGATAATCACTTAACACGAGACATTGGAGATTGGATTCCACAATCTTGCGCGAAACAAAATCCAAAATAAACTTCTCGCCCTCTTGACAAATGAGGCTTTTATCCTCCCTATCAATTCGCACGACTTGCTGATGTGCCGCAATAAGGCGAGATTTTTGTGTCGTAGGGCGCAAAGTGCTTGAGAAAATCCCCTCTATCTTAATGCCCCTATTTTCTAATTCTTGTTTCAAAGTTTTACCCGCTTCATCACAACCCACTATTCCGCAAATCCATACATTGGATTCCAAACTTATAAGGTTATTAGCGACATTACACGCGCCACCTAGGCTCAAAGATTCTTTTTTTACATCAATCACTTGCACTGGTGCTTCAGGAGAAATGCGCTCACAATTCCCCCAAATATAATGGTCTAAAATCAAATCTCCCACAACTAAAATATTTGGCTTCATACATTAATTTCCCAAAACTTCTTCCCACAGATTTGCATTATGAATCGCTTTGATTTGGCTTAAATAGTTTTTGATTCCCACTTCTAGCGAGAATCTTGGTTCATAATCTAAAAATTTTTTGGTCAAAACGATATTCGCTTCTGTATGCGTTTGAAAAAACTTATAGGGATTCTCAATATACTCCACTTCAAAGTCACCCAAATTCGTTTTGAGACATTGAATAATGTCATTATAGCTTCTTGCCTTGCCACTACCAACATTATAGATTCCACTTTTTTTTGCGTGGATTGCTTTGACATTTGCTGCAATCACATCTTGAATATACACGAAATCACGCTTTTGTTCGCCCATTTTAAACAAGCGCACTTTTTTGGATTTCAACGCTTGTAAGCCTAATTGCAAAATCATTGAAGCAGTTTTGCCTTTATAAACTTCATTTTCACCATAAACATTAAAATATCTCAAGCCCACAATGTTTAAAAGCGGAAAATTCTTTAAGTATTTCATCGTGAGATTGTCCATCATCAATTTAGAAAATCCATAAACATTTTCTGGAATCTCTCCGCTACCGATACTATTAGGCGCAGGGCTATTGCCATAAACGCCCGCACTTGAAGCATAAATCATACTTGCATTGCTACGCACGCACAAGTCCAACAAATCCTTATATGCATTCACATTTGCGCGCAAAATCGCCTCTTGATTCATCACTGTGGTATCCGAAATAGCCGCTTGATGAAAAATATAATCAAATTTGCGTTTCTCCAATCTTGCCAAATCCTCTTTATCGGTAATATCCCCTACAATCACCTCGCCCTTAAAATCAAGTAGATTCTTAAAATGTCCTAGAGATTTTAGATTTCCGTTGCTAAACTTCGTTTCGCTTCTAAAGCTATCCAATACCACCACTTCCGCGTCTTTATGGTGCTTTTGAAAATAAAGTGCGAGATTAGAGCCAATAAATCCTGCACCCCCTGTAATCAAAATGCGTTTCCCTTTCAAAGAATCATCAATGTATTGCATATTTTTCTCCCTTTAAAGATTTAGCTTTATTGTAGCAAAATTCTCTGCATTTTAGAGTTTATGCTATAATTTTATTTTGATTCTTTGATTCTCATAAATTGGAATTATTTTATTATGTTAAAAAATATTCAAACGATGAAAGATTTTGTAATAAACGAAATTGATGCTTTGCCACCATTGCCTCAAACAATTCTTGAATTGCAAAGGATTTGCGCTCAAGAACATTCAAGCATCAAGCAAGTTGCTAATGTGATTGAGCAAGACCCTTTTTTGACAATGGATTTAATCAAAAGCGCAAATTCTCCTCTTTATGGTTATCATCGTAAAATTAACTCCATTTTACAAGCCGTTTCCCTCTTTGGAATCTCAACTGCCAAAGGCTTGGCGATTGCAAGTGCAATCAAAGCAAAATTTGTGATAAATTTAACACCTTACAACATAGAAGTTAGTCAATTTGTAGATACTTCCAATATCAAAAATGCTTTTTTATGTAGGTGGCAACAAAAAAATATCCATTTGCTTGAGATTTTAGTTCCCTGCGCACTTGTAATGCACATTGGTATGGTGATTATTTCAAACTGCTTAAAGCAATCAGGAAAGCAAGAAGAATTTATGCAGAACATTAATTCCCATCAATTTTTAGAAATTGAACAAAATTTGCTCGGCTACAACCAGTTTGAAGTGCTAGAGCATTTATTTGAACATTGGAACTTTGAAGAAACAATGGTGCAAGTGGTACATTATTTAAATAGCCCTACTTTACCAAAAGAGCTACAAATTTATATTTATCCCCTAAGAGTGTTGAATGCCTTAATAAATCCCTATGAAATCGCAAGTGAAGCGCAAATTTTGGAAGCAAGAAATCTTGTGCAACAATATCAGTTGGATTTAGCAAGCTTTGACACAACCTTAGAGGATATGCGACTAAACCCCGCGCCTACTTTGCCCGAAGAGGATTATCCTTTAGTTGATGAATGAGTTTTTAAACCTCTTGCAAAACGGGATTCCGCTTGATTTCAAACTTGCAGAATCCTTTACACAAATTTTGGCATCTCTCTTAAAGCTTAATGTGCTTATCTTGCGCAAAAATCGCTATTTTTTACGCAAACAATTCTGCATTGGCAGAGTAGAACTAGCGCGCAAGGGTTATGGATTCGTCCTTCCTCTGCCAAAATCCAACAAGCAAGATTGGCTCGTAGAAAAAAATCTTTTAAAAGGAGCGCAAAAGGGCGATATTGTGCTAGCCAAACTGCTTACCAAAGGCGATTCCAATCGTCCGCGTGCAAAAGTTTTAAGCATTTTAGAATCCAAAGACAAATTCGTGCTTTGCTATCTTGAAAAATACAAACTAGATTGCATTGCAATTTCAATCCCAAACGAGATTCCTTATAAAATCAAAGCGAGCCAAAAATCGCTAAAAACCTTACCTTCTAACACAATCTTAAAGTTAAATCCCAAAAATGGCGAGATTTTAGAAATTTTAGGCACATTAGAAGATTCGCAGATTGATGAAACCCTTACATTAAGCCTCTATGATCGGCAAGAATCTTTCAATCTAAGCGCGCAACTTCAAGCAGAAAGCTTCCAAGAAGTGCGCATAAAAGACTTCAAAGACCGCATAAACTGCACGCATTTGCCTTTTTGTGCGATTGACCCGCTTGGCGCAAAAGACCACGATGACGCGGTTTATTTTGACGCGGAATCCTCTACGCTTTATGTTGCGATTGCCGATGTAAGCTATTATGTGCCACAGGATTCCCCGCTAGACTTAGAAGCAAGAAATCGTGGCTTTAGCATTTATTTTCCGCACAAATCTATTCCTATGTTGCCTCGTGCTTTAAGTGAGAATCTTTGTTCTTTGAATGCGGGCAAATTGCGTCTTGCAATGGTTTGGAAAATGCGCCTACACAAACGCACCAAAGCGGTTTTAAATAGCGAATTGTTTGAAGCGGTGGTTAAAGTGCGACAAAAACTCACTTACGAGGAAGTAGATGAGCTACTAGAAAGCGGCAAGAGCAAACAAATTCTCCCTGCTCTCAAAAAACCACTCCTTCATCTTCACACGCTTGCCCAAAAACTCCGAGCCAAAAGGTTAAAAAAGGGTTTTGATTTCTTAGGAGATGAAAAATCAATGGAGCTAGACAAAAACTTAGAATTAAAAAATATAAAAATAGAATCGCAAACCCCTAGCCATCAACTTGTAGAAGAGTGCATGCTGCTAGCAAATATGCAAAGTGCAAAACTCCAAACTCAAAGAACAACAGCAAATGACGAAAGCCTAAAACTAGGTATTTATCGCGTCCATTCACAACCAAAACCCGCTGGAATCACAGAATTATTCACGGAGCTTAAACTACTTGGCATTTGGGAAAAAGTGATTCCTTTTAGAGATTTTCATCAAGCTATTTTAAACGTGCAAAGAGCCGCGAAACTCGCTAATATGGAAAGCGAAATGGATAAACTTATTATCAAATCTATGCCACAAGCAAGCTATGCAAGCCACAATATCGGGCATTTTGGATTAGGATTTGAAGTTTATAGTCATTTTACTTCTCCGATTCGGCGTTATAGTGATTTGCTACTTCACAGAATCCTAAAGGCAAAGATTCAGCTTAATGAGGATTCCACGCACAAGGAATCTCTACCCACACTTTGCGAGGATTTAAGCCAAAAAGAACGCGAAGTCGCCAAGATAGAAATGGAATTTAAAGACCGCAAATTTGCGCGATTTTTATCACAAAGAATCGGACAAGCTTTTATCGGATTTGTGTCCAATGATTCTACCCCAGAGATTGTTTCTCTTGTAACTCCTCCTTTGCAAGGTGCGCGTGTCCTCTGTCTTAAAGGCAAAGGGGTAAAATACCAAAAAGTGCGCATTCAAATCATAGAAGTTAATATCGCAACCGCAAAAATTTATGGTAGAATTGTGGAAAGTTATAATGAAAGTTTTGGAATCGCAAGCGAGCAAATCTCCACATATCTCTTTGCGAAATCTTCTCAAAAAGAGCGTCAAAAGCAACAAAAAGCTAAAGAAAAAGCACAAAAAACAATGCAACGAGCAAAACGCTATAAAAGGAATCGCCATACCAACTCGCAATCTTTTGTGCGCCACAAATGCAAAGGTAGATAATGTATAAAAAAGAATTAGACGCCAAACTTGCCAAACAAGAAGAAATCCGCGCTATTTTGCTGTATGGCGAAAGCTCCTTTTTGATTGGCTATTATGGTGAAAAAATTGCGCAAACGATTCTTACAAAAGGCTGTGAAAAAAATAGTTTTTATTTCAATGCCTTTGATTTCCAAAGTGCATTAAGCTGCTTTTCACAAGGCTCGCTCTTTGGAGATGAAGCATTGGTGTGGATTAAAATTGACAAAAAAATTCCCAAAAAACAGCTAGATACTTTAATCCAATCCTTATTGCAAAACGGCGCGGGTTATTTGGTGGTTGAATTTTATCCCGCAGAGAACAAAAGTGCGAGTGAATATATGACAGACGCACGCGCGATGTCTGCGAGTTTTCCTGCAAAAAACGCAAAAGAAAAGGTTTTTGAAGCACGATTCTTTGCACCAAACCTCAACGAAGCAATGGCAATCTTAAAAGAATATGCCCAAAATCTAAAAATCCAAATTTCGGACTTTAATCTACACAAAATCCTAGAACAACAAAACTTTGATTTGGGATTAAGTGTCGCAGAACTTCGCAAATATACGATTTTTGACCAAGAAATCAGTGCGGAAATGGTAGAGGGCTTGGGCTATGGCTTGGGCAGTGTAAAACTAGAGGAGATTTTGGAATCCCTACTGCTTAAAAAGCCTTATTTTGACAAATTATCACAATTTTTAGAACAGGGCTTTGAGGAAGTGCCTTTGATTAATGAAATACAAAAATACTTTTTTGTATTGTTTTTGTTTTCAAGCCATATTAGGATTTATGGAGAAGCCTCATCACAAGATGTTTTGGGCTACAAATTACCTCCTATGTTGCTAGAGCAGAAAAAGAGATTTGCGATTTTGCTTAAAGAATCTCAATATGAATCCGTTTTCTCTATTCTTAATGCTTGGAGAGAGGATTCTTTAAAAGGCGCAAACAAAGGCAATGGACTTTTAAGTGCTTTAATGAAAATTCAAGCAATCTTGAGATAAAATCCGCGACTTTACATTGAATTGTAAAAGATGAATCCTTGCTCTTTTGAATCGCAAAAGGGCAAAATCCACAAGGAGACTTTATGCGTTTTTATGAAACTATGTTTGTGGTTAAACCCACTTTGACACAAGAAGAAATCACTCAAAAGATTGATTTTTACAAAACTGCAATCATCAACAATGGCGGAGAAATCAGCGCAACTTTAGATATGGGTATGCGCAACCTTGCCTATGAAATCAAAAAAAACAAACGCGGCTACTATTTTGTTATTTATTTCAAAGCAGAACCTAAGCTTGTTTTAGAATTAGAGCGTCTCTACCGCATCAATGAAGATATTTTACGCTTTATCGTCATCAAATACGATAGCAAAAAAGAGCAAAAAGCTTGGGAAATCTTAGTTGATAGAGCAATCAACAATAAAAAATCTGCTCCCTTAAAAGAAAAAGAGGCAGAAGAAAAAGTTGCTCAAGAATAAGGGTAGTTAAGGATATTCAATGTTTAACAAAGTCATTTTAGCAGGAAATTTAACGCGAGATGTAGAATTGCGCTATTTGCCTAGTGGTGCCGCATTAGCAAAACTTGGACTTGCGGTGAATCGTCGCTTCAAAAAGCAAGATGGTTCGCAAGGAGATGAAGTTTGCTATATTGATGTAAATCTGTTTGGGCGGACTGCTGAAGTGGCAAATCAATACCTCAAAAAAGGCTCTTCAGTGCTTATTGAAGGGCGTTTGGTATTGGAAAGCTGGACAGATAATACCGGACAAAAGCGAAGCAAACACAGCATTACAGCCGAAAATATGCAAATGCTTGGCTCAAGAAATGAAGGTGGGAATTATGGAAATGGCGGTGGAAATGGAAGCTATGGGGGCTACCAAAATCAAAATGACAATTATGGTGAAACCACTCACTACAACAACTATGGGAATCCTCAAAATACACAACAAGCTAGCGCACCAAAACCACAAAAAGCCAAAGAAAACGAAATCCCTGTGATTGACATTGACGATGAAGAAATACCATTTTAAAGGATAAATTATGGCAGAGAAAAAAAGATACTCCAAACGATATTGCAGATACACAGAGGCAAAAATTGATTTTATTGACTACAAAGATGTAGAAATGCTTAAGCATTCACTTTCTGAACGTTACAAAATTATGCCACGTCGCTTAACAGGCAACTCTAAAAAATGGCAAGAGCGCGTAGAAGTCGCAATCAAACGCGCTAGACAAATGGCATTAATTCCTTATATTGTAGATAGAAAAAGAGTAGTTGAGAACCCTTTCAAAATCTAATCTTAACCTACTTAAACGCACACAATCATTTGTTGTTGTGTGTCCTCGCGAGACTTCATAGAAGTTGTAGCACACACTTTATCCTTGCGAGAACTGCAACGCAATTCTTTCACCGCGTCCTTACAAAAACCTAAAGGTTTTTGTGGCGTGCATTTGCGATTCTACCCTGCGTCATTGTGAGAATGCGTAGCGTTCTTGGCAATCTACAATCTCGTGAAAATAGAATCTCACAGAAATTTTTACAATACAATCGCAAAAACTAAAAAGCTACATTTCACAACAACTATGTTACTATTTTATCCAGTCAAACAATAATTTTGCAAAATCCGATTCTTTTGTTTGCAATTCTTACAAACTTCCGATACACTGAAACCTAAAAACAAGGAAAAATAATGGGATTAAACCTACTCTATTGCGCGGCACAAGTAGGACTTGAAGCAAAAATCGTGGAAGTAGAAGTAAGCTTTACGCGTGCATTGCCCTCTTTTAGCATTACAGGGCTTGCGGGTAATGCGATTCAAGAATCCAAACAACGCGTGCAGTCCTCTTTGCTCGCAAACAACTTTAAATTTCCTCCGCTCAAAATCAATGTTAATCTTTCTCCATCGGATATCCCAAAGCAAGGGAGTTTTTATGACTTGCCTATTGCCTTGCTTATCGCACTCAATGGCACTTGCGACCTCAACGAAATCACGCAACAAAATACAGATTCCAAACCCCCAAAAATCTTTGCCTTTGGAGAACTTGGGTTAGATGGGCGTATCAAGGATAGCCCCTCTATCTATCCTCTACTTTTTTCTCTGTTAAGCAAGCAATCCAATTCCCTCTTTTTATTGCCCAAAGTTGCACAAGAATTTTATTCCAAGCTTCCAAACCTTAAAGCCTATTATGTAGATTGCCTCCAAGACGCCATTGCAACTTTACAAAACTTACCGCCTTTAGAATCGCACTCTTGCGACTTACCCTTTTTGCATCAAGAAATTGCGGGAGAAAAATATTATTACACACAAGAATTTCCACTTGATTTTTATGATATTATTGGACAGGAACGCGCCAAACGCGCCGCACTCATCGCAGCTTGTGGATTCCACAATCTCTTGCTTGAAGGCAGTGCCGGGAGTGGCAAAAGTATGATTGCTACAAGGATTCCTTATATTTTGCCGCCTTTGAGGCTCTATGAAATCTTGCAAATGGCTGCCAACACACTTGAAATCTCTCCGCATAGACCCTTTCGTAATCCACACAATAGCGCAACCAAAGCTGCTATTTTGGGAAGTGCCGTGGGGCAAAATATCAAGCCGGGTGAAATTGGTATGGCACATCTTGGAGTTTTGTTTTTAGACGAGTTACCCCACTTTCCAAAAAGCGTTTTGGAATCCTTGCGCGAGCCATTGCAAAATCATTATTTTACTATTTCGCGCTTGCAGGCAAAAATCACTTGTCCTACAAATTTTATGTTTATTGGTGCGATGAATCCTTGCCCTTGTGGCAATCTCTTAAGCCTTAGCAAGGAGTGCCGCTGCAACCAAAAAGAAATTAACGCCTATAAAACCAAAATTTCCGAGCCATTTTGGGATAGATTGGATTTATTTGTGCAAATGCAAGAGGGCAAACAAAGCGCACATAGAGTGAATTCTCTTACCTTGCAAGATTTCATTTTACAAGCCTTTTTGTTCCAAAAACAGCGCGGACAAACTTGCCTTAACTCCCGCTTACAAGGCGCAGAATTAGAAAAATATTGCGTGTTAGATTCTAAAACAAAAGAAACACTAGAAATTGCTTGCGAAAAATTCGGAATCTCCAAGCGCGGACGCGATAAAATCTTGCGTGTAGCGCGCACGATTGCGGATTTAGACTCCTCTGCAAAGATTCAAAAAGAACATTTGTTAGAATCTCTAAGCTTCCGCAAAATATGATTATCTGCCTTGTCATTGCGAGATTCTGTAAGGAATCGTAGCAATCTATAATCTTGCATATAGGAATCTTTACAACGAAATCTTTTGAGTATGCTTGATTATGGATTGCTTCACTACGCTCGTAAGGACGCGAGGATAAGTTTTTAGAATCTCAAAGACGAGACTCCACTTTATCGTTATATTTTAGTAGAATTTTTACGCGAAGCATTGATTTTTTTACTTTCTTGCAAAAAATTTGACGCGCTATCTGCATTGCCTTTAAAAAGCTTTTCTGGCACATAGATTCTAAACTCTCTGTGGAGTCTTTTAGATTTTGAGGAAAGTTTAACTTACTTTTTTCTGCGCTCATCATTGATTTTTTGGACTTTGATTAGCACTTCTACCATTGCTTGATACAATGTCTCTGGAATCTCCATATCCAAATCTACATCTTTATACAAAGCACGCGCTAAAGGGGGATTTTCTATGATTGGGATTTCATATTCCTTTGCGACTTCTTTAATGCGCTGGGCTAAGAAATCTGCACCTTTGGCTAGCACACGCGGTGCGCGATCTTTTTCGCTATCATAGCGCAACGCAACTGCATAATGTGTAGGGTTTGTTACTACGACATCAGCACTAGGGAGATTCTGCATCATTCGCTTGCGCGCTGCTTGAAACATAAGGGAGCGAATCTTGCCCTTAATTTGTTGGTCTCCCTCCATATTCTTAAACTCATCTTTCACCTCTTGCTTACTCATACGCAAAGACTTAAAATACTGATAACGTTTAATCAGATAATCCACGCTCGCCATCACCATAAAAAACGCAAGCAGGATTCCAATCAAAATGATTGCTTTATCACGAAACCACAGCATTTGGTCGCCAATAGGAAACAGCGCAACGGTGGTTAGCTCGTGCATAAAACCAATAAACACAAAAAACGCGATAATAAAGGCAGTCATTACCTTAAAAGTAATCAAGAATCCATCAAGAAGTTTTTTAAGAGAGACAAGGTTCTTCATTCCACTAATAAAATTTAGCTTTTGCAATTTTGGCTGAATTGCCTTTGCGGTTAGCAAAAATCCACTTTGTGCGACATTGGCAATCACTCCGATAAGCATTAATGCTCCAAAAATTGGCGCAACTAGAAAGAGAATCTGAAAAATCAAAGAAATTGCGATAGATATTGCATTCTTTCGCGTCAAATCTTGGGAAAATTGCTGATAGATTTGCTCAAACACATTGCTCACACCCTGCACCCAGAAGCTAAAGCACAAAAAGATTAACACCAATCCCATAGTTAATCCCAAAAAGGCATTAACATCAGGACTTTTTAGGACATTTCCCTCTTCGCGCGCCTTTTCAATCTTGCGCGCGGAGGGGGCTTCGGTCTTTTCTTGTTCATCTGCCATTTAGCCTCCTTGTTAAGATTCCATTTGTTTGCACGCCTTTTGATAATCCTCTAACGTGTTAAGATTTAGTGTTTTGTCCTCATCTATCTCCACAAATTGCGCATTAATATTTTCCAAAAGTCTCATAAGTTTGTAATCTCCTTTCGCAATTTGCTCTTTAATCTTTGCAAGAGATTCTAATGTATAAATACCAAGCAAAGGGTGTATTTTTGTATTTTTAGCAAAAGTTGGTTTGGGATTTTTTGTGTAAGCTCGCCAAAGCATTGCAATGGAATCGCAATCCAAAAAGGGCGTATCAATGCTTATCACAAACACATCACATTGCAAAAACTCCAAAATACTCTGCAAACCAAAGATAGGTGCAAACTTGCTTTTAGGAATCTTGTGCCAATCTCTTGCGTCTGCTAAATGGATTTTTTGATTGAAATCCTTTCCCGCATTATCCGCATTCAAGGATAAATCTAAAATTGTAGCGATTCCAAAGGTATTTGGAATCTCAAATTTGGCAGAAAAATACAAACTCAAAAACCATTGTTGTAAATGTCTTGCTTGAAAGTTTGCCAAAGTCTCCTGCTTTTTTGGAACATTCGCATTGCCTATTAGCAAATCTTGCTTTAACTGCCCCATTCTTGTGCTTCTGCCACCGCACAAAAGGACACAAGGTATTGAAAATCTCATTTAGCAACCCCCAAAATATACAAAACCTAAAAATCCTATTTGAAGTTTTGGCAAAATTATAGCTTTTTTCCTGCACTTTTGGTAGGATTCTAAACTTTAAATGCGTAAGGAGTAAATGTGCTAGTAGATGGTTTTGGAAGAACCATTGATTATATGCGAATCAGCGTAACCGAACGATGCAATTTTCGTTGCGCTTATTGTATGCCAAACACGCCGATGAATTTAGGCGATGAAAACGAAGATGTACCGCTAGAATCTGTGTTAAACTTCATCAAGGTAGCCATTATACAAGGAGTTAAAAAAATCCGAATCACAGGCGGAGAACCGCTTTTGCGTTCCAAAATCGTTCCATTTATTGCGCAAATCTGCGACTTTGCGCCACAAATTGATATTGCACTAACCACCAATGCCTTTTTGCTTGCTCCACTTGCCAAACCACTCAAAGATGCGGGATTGAAGCGCATTAATATTTCCCTAGATTCCTTGCAAAAAGATAGAATCCTTTGTATCTCCAAACGCGACGGATTAGAAAAAATCCTCAATGGCATTGAAGTAGCACATCAAGTCGGACTTAAAATCAAGCTTAATATGGTTCCACTCAAAGGAATCAATACGGACGAGATTCTCTCTATCTTGGAATATGGTATGAAACGTGGCATAATGGTGCGATTCATTGAATATATGGAAAATTCCCACGCTAAAGAAGGAATTATGGGATTAAAACTTGCAGAAATTTTAGCAAACATTCAAACAAAATATCCCACGCGGCTATTTGAAAAAGAAGTCATTGGACCTGCGACACTTTTTAAGATTCCACAACAAGAAATCAAAGCAAACTTAGGAGTGGAGCTAAATCGCGATTATATCTTTGGCATCATCGCACCTCACAACGATGACTTTTGCAAAACCTGCAATAGAGTCCGCCTAAGCAGTGAGGGCAAGCTGATTCCTTGTCTTTATCATAACAACGCAATAGACATTAAAGAAGCAATGTTACGAGGCGATACAGAGGAGATTCTCTCTCGCTTAAAACTCTGCATAGAAAACAAGCCAGAAAAAAATGATTGGGATACCAATGCGATTTCTCAAAGGGCATTTTATCAAACAGGCGGGTAAGCCTGTGGGATTCCACAAGGAAAGAGAAAATATAAAATTGCTTTATCCTTGCGAGAAAATTTATAAAATTTTGTGGTCCTCATTGCGCTAGCTTCAACCACTTTAGTGCAAATCCATAACCTCGCATAAATCAAACCTCGCAACAAAACCACAAACCCCTTACAAGCCTTTACTGATTCTAGCGGATATTCTCCTTGCGCACAAAAAGATAATCCCAGCCATTCCACATTAAATCCTATAATCCTTAGAATTGAGAAATTATGACATAAAATTTATTGGCTTGGCAAGTTCATTTTCTTAATGATAATTATTTTCCTTTAAGAATCTCCTCTGTATAATTCATAAATATTTTAATCAAGGAGACAACAATGAATAAAATTGTTCAAACACTTAAACAAATCCAAGCAGATTCAGCTGTATTCTATATCAAGCTTCATAATTATCATTGGAATATCAAAGGTGCAGATTTCCACCCTATGCATTCAGCACTAGAAAATATGTATGATGAAATCACAGAACAAATGGACGAAGTGGCAGAACGCGTGATTCAAATCGGTGAAAAACCTTTTGTAACCCTTAAAGATATGCTAGCTGCTAGCAAAATCAAAGAAGACAAAGGCACAAGCTTTGATTCCAAAACAATTTTAAAATCTATTTTACCGGACTATGAATATTTCCTAAAATCCTTTAGAGAGCTTTCAGACTTAGCAGACGATGCAAATGATAAAGCAACCGTTGGGCTAGCAGACGAAAAAGTCGCTGCCTTAGAAAAAGCAATTTGGATGCTTAAAGCGCAACTTGCTTAATCTTTCAAATCCAACTCTAACTTTTCACTTGGATTCCTTATTCTTGCAGGATTCTAAGTGATTAGCATTCTTTTAATGTCTCACATTAAACTAAAATATTAATTAAATTGAAAGAAGAAATTTTATAAGATTTTATTATTCTTAAAATAAGGAGATTTTATGAAGGCGTTAAGGGTTTCATTGGTTACAAAAATTGCAGGGGCAATCGTGATAGCCTTTGTTATTATGATTAGCATTAGTGCAATATTAAATTATAAAAATACGACAGACGATTCAACAAAAGTTTATACTATGTTACAAGAAGAGATTCTAAAGGCGTCTTATACGACTATCAACATCACAATGAATATTGAGGCGGAACAACATTTAAAATTCTTGGCAGAGGAAATAGCAAGTATTGACCGCTACGATGTTGTTTCTCTTCGCAAGGCATTATCAAGCGTCCAATACACCGTGAAATATCCTGATGTTTATATGGTTTATGAAGATAACGGAGACTTCGTTGATGAATGGCTAGAGGAACATTTTCCCTCTAGCTTTAGTGATAGCTTCACTCCGATTCCTTCCACATACAAAGATATGCGAGAGGCTCTATGGTATCAACAAGCCAAACAAAAAGATGGCTTTATCGTAACGCCTGCTTATCTTTCCAAAAGCGGCAAATTAGCTGGGAGACATTTGGCAACTGCTGCATTACCATTCCACAAAAATGGCAAATTTGCTGGAGTAGTTGCAGCAGATATTCCTTTGGACTTATTCCAAGAACGTTTCAAAAACTTTGATACTTCAGATTTTCCAAGCTTAAATATTTACATTATGGACCAAAACAATGAAATCGTTTCCCACGAAATTGAAAGCCTAGTGCTAGATGGCAAACAAACTCCACAAGAGATTGCAATTTCCAAAGCAGCCAAACAAAATCCACAAGGAATCATCAATCTCACAGACCATACGAACACAGAAAGAATCGCACATTATCGGGTAATGCCTTTTGGTTGGATTATGGTTGCAAGCGCAGACCATGGCGATTATACAAGAGCCTCTAATATCACTGCTGTTAAAAATTTCATCATCAATTCAATACTTATCGTTATTGGCTCTATTATACTTTATTACATCATTCGGGTTTTCTTAAAACCACTCAAACGCATTCAACAAGGGTTGTCTCATTTCTTCTCCTACCTCAACCACGATACACAAACAGCCAATCTCATCAAAATAGAATCCCACGACGAATTTGGCATTATGGCAAAAGAAATTAATCAAA
>NZ_NXLS01000008.1 GCF_003364315.1 Helicobacter ganmani
CTAAACCTAATTTATAAGCAAGATGATTCTTTATTCTTTCTTTAGCGGAATGGGGATTAAACATTGTGTTGGAAGTGCAATACATTAGGGATTCCTTTGAAATTTAATGTGGAATTATAGCAGAAAAAAAAAGGGGGGGGGGGGTAAAATTATCCAGCACAAGCGATTCTTAAAGACCGCTAAAATCTGCAAACTCCAATGCCTTGCCCCGATACAAATCACGACTTGCGCGTTTGCCTATGACTTGTTTTAAATATTTTGGTGCGATTCCATATCCTGGGCGAATAGAACGCACAGACTTTGCGGTAATTCTCTCGCCTTTTTTAATATTTTCTACCACATACAAGGAGCGCATAAACGCTCTGCCCTCTTTAGATTTTTGACTTAATTCATAAGTTGGAATTCCAAGCAACTCCTCTACCTCTCGCACCGCCTTTGCCATTTGCGCAAACTCTTCAGGCTCAAGACTAAACGCGCTATCCACACCTCCAAGCTTGCGATTCAGCATAAAATGCTTTTCAATTACTTTTGCGCCAATCGTTGCAGCAGCAATCGGTGCGGTGATTCCTAAAGTATGGTCGGATAACCCGACTTCCACCCCAAAATCCTTCTTCAAATGTGGAATCAGGCTCAAGTTCGCACTATGCAAAGGAGCGGGATAAGAGCTTGTGCATTGTAAAAGCGTAATATCTGTATTACCCGTTTGTTTGCACGCATTAATAGCATCTTGAATCTCCTCTTTGTTTGCGATTCCTTTAGAGAGAATCATTGGCTTACCCAAACGCGCCATATAGGCAATCAGTTCCAAATCTACAATTTCAAAAGATGCTACCTTGTAAATAGGATTCCCCAAACTTTCCAAAAAATCCACACCCTCTTTACTAAAAGGGCTAGAAAAGCATACAAGCCCGAGATTCTGTGCGTATTCAAATAGCTCCGCGTGCCACTCCCACGGAGTCATTGCCTCTTGATACAAATCATAAAATTTCTTTCCACCCCACAATGTCCCCTTAATCCTAAAATCCTCTAAATCACAATCAATACTCATACAATCTGGCGTATAAGTCTGCAACTTAATTGCATCTGCACCAGAATCTTTCGCCGCTTTAATCGTCTTTAAAGCTAAATTTTTATCTTGATTGTGGTTTGCCGAAAGCTCCGCAACTAAAAAGATTTTATTATTTTGCATATCCATAACCCTCAAAAATCAACAAATTTTGCTAAGATT
Organism: Helicobacter ganmani; assembly: GCF_003364315.1. Classification (NCBI taxonomy): domain Bacteria; kingdom Pseudomonadati; phylum Campylobacterota; class Epsilonproteobacteria; order Campylobacterales; family Helicobacteraceae; genus Helicobacter; species Helicobacter ganmani. Next base: position 1,229 of record NZ_NXLS01000008.1, read on the forward strand.
ATATCAGAAAAAATATTTTAAATTAAAGGTTTAATTGAATGAAAAATATTAAAAGTTTTGGAGTCCTTGCTTTAGTTTTGACCCCTATATTTTTCTTACAGGGTTGTGATGAAAAAAATGCGAGAGAGCTTGAGGCAAAAGGAACGCAAACTTTTCAAAATGCACTACAAGATTCAGGCTTGCAAGAAACACTGCAATCGCATAAAGAAAAAATCCAAGAGTTTTTAGATAGCAATCAAACACAACAATTTTTAGATAATCAAACACAAATCTTACAACAAGGCATCAACCAACTTGGCAAAGTGCTAGAATCTAACGAAACAAAAGCCATTCTGCAACAGCAAATGGAAAACTTAAATGAAATCTTGGGTGGCAAGAAAGAATCGGTCCAATGAACATTATTTGATTCAACAAACAATCGTTTAAATTTGTTTTTGCAGTTGTTGCTAGATCTTTTAAGGTTTTGAAAACGCAATACACACAAATAATGCAAAAATGTTGAGGATAAAAAACATTAAAAATTTTTGGAAAATTTAAGAAATGATAAAGTGGCTCCGGATGTAGGATTCGAACCTACGACCAAGCGGTTAACAGCCGCCTACTCTACCGCTGAGCTAATCCGGAATAAAAGCTCATAAAAAATGAGGTAAAATTATATAGCAATTTTATTTTAATGTCAAGAAATTTGCAATATTCTTGCTAAATATCTTGCAACTTTAAACTTAAAAATACTACAATTTACTTTCAAAATATTCTAAAAATATTGAGGTTTTTATGGGACGAGCATTTGAATATCGCAGGGCGAGCAAAGAAAAACGATGGGACAAAATGTCCAAACTTTTTCCCAAATTAGGAAAGGCGATTAGTATTGCTGTTAAGGAGGGTGGCAGCGGAGACCCTGATATGAATTCCAAGCTCCGCACTGCGATTCTAGCAGCAAAAGCGCAAAATATGCCAAAAGACAATATTGAAGCAGCTATTAAGCGAGCTTTAGGAAAAGACGGAATCCAAATCACAGAAGTCAATTACGAAATCAAAGCTCCGCACGGCGCATTATTCTTTGTAGAATGTGCAACAGACAATACCACACGCACTGTGGCAAATCTCAAAAGCTATGTCAATAAACTTGGCGGACAAATGCTAACAAATAATTCTTTGGAATTTATGTTCGCACGCAAGGCACATTTTGAAATCAACAAATCAACTGCTGGGGATTTAGAAGAACTAGAACTCACATTAATTGACGCAGGTTTAGATTCTATGGAAATAGAAGAAGAAATTATCCATATTTATGGAGATTATACAAGTTTTGGCACACTTGCCAATGCACTAGAGGAACTCAAGCTTGAGGTCAAAAAAGCGGCATTAGAGCGAATCGCAACGAATCCTGTGGAGTTTAGCGAAGAGCAATTAATAGATATTGAGAAATTGCTAGATAGGATTGAAGAGGACGATGATGTTCAAGCGGTTTTTACCAACATTGCCTAAAAGATTCTAAAAATGCTTTTCAACCAACATTATAAAGAGAAATGTAACAAAATCACGGACACAATTAATATTTTGTATTTTTTAAGCAAAATTGATTCAAAATTCTTTTCATAAACTTTAACAATAAGGAATTTAAATGTTGGAAAAATTAACAAAAGCTACTTTTGAAAATGCTGTCAAAGAGGGAGTTTGCCTTGTTGCAATTGGAGCTCCTTGGTGTCCAGATTGTCGTAAAATTGAGCCAATTATCGGAATGCTTATGCAAGAATATGGCGCACAAGTTAAGTTTTTTGCTATTATGGCAGATGAAGAAGAGGCACTTAAGGATTCTTTGAATGTGCGTAGAATCCCAACGCTTATTTTTTACAAAAATGGTGCAGAAGTAGGCGAAAGACTCGTTGAACCAAATTCTAAATCACTGATTGAAGAAGCAATTAAATCTGCCATAAATGCTTAACTTAACGCTATTTTGCAAGGATACAAGGGGCGTAGGAATTTGCTTTTTGTCCTTGCAAATAAACCTCAACTTGCATAACAATCTATCTTCATATCATACTTTCAATTTTGCGCTAAAATCACAAAGTTTAAGATAAGATTCTTTTTTGATTGCTTTTAGATAAACTCTCACGATAACCTACAAAATATTTCTTATTCTAAAATCTCTTATTTACTTACAAATTAAGCACTTTTTAGCTAAAATAAAAGATTCTTTCTTAAAGAAATAATTTTTTAAGGAATATTATGCAAAATCCTCACACCAAAAGTGGCTTTATTAAAATTGCCGGACTTATTGCGCTCGTGGTTGTTATTCTGTTGGGAATGTTTATGTTAAGCTCTGATTCTTTTGAAAAAGAATCCCCCACAATTCACCTAAAAAGCACTTCTTGGAATCTCAAAGGCACATTTCCTATTGAAGTTAGCGATAATGCAGGAATCAAAAGCTATCAAGTCTCACTGATAGAAAACGGACAAAAGATTTCACTTGATGCACAAAAACTCACCAAACAAAATGAAATCTGTGCAGCCAAAAGTGCAAATATTGCTCCTTTGACACAAAATATCACTACGCAATCCCCAATTAAGAGTTTCTGTATCGGCATACAAAAGCCTCAAAATCTCAAGAATAATATCCAATCTTTCCTTCTTGAAGTAAGTGTAACCGATACAAGCAAATGGAACTTTTTTAGAGGCAATACAACCACCAAACAATTCCATATTCAAGTAGATACCAAAAAGCCGCAAATCGCTATTGTTGCAAATTCTTATAAAATTACACAAGGCGGAAGTGCTTTAATCATCTTTAAAGCAGAAGACGAAAATCTAAAAAATATAAAAATTAACAATGGTAATTTAGATTTTACTCCACAACCTTTTTATAAAGAGGGATTTTATATTTCCTTGCTTGCGTGGTCTAAACTCCACGAGGATTTTAATGCTAAAATTATCGCCGAAGATAGTGCAGGCAATGTCAGCGTTGCACCCATTAACTATTTCAAACAAAAAAAACAATATCGCGATTCCACGATTCCGCTAACAGAGAATTTTATTGATGGTAAAATTTCTAGCCTTGTGCAAGAAATTGGAGAAAGAAATTTAGAGGATTTTGCAGACAAGATTGCAATCTTTCGCTACATTAATGAAGAAGTGCGCGAAAATACTTTCCAGCGCGTTTTAAATGCCTCTTCTTTTGTGGATACAGAATCTCTAGTAGAAAATTTTTCCATTCAAGCCTTTGCACCCTTAAAAAATGGCGCAGTTATGGCTAGTTTTGGCGACCACCGCACCTTTACTTATCAAGGAGAAAATGTTAGCGAATCCAATCATATGGGATTAGACCTTGCAAGCATCAAACAAGCACCTGTAATTTTAAATAATGCTGGCATTGTTACACTCAACGAATTTGTAGGGATTGACGGCAATGCACTTGTTATTTATCACGGACTTGGACTTTCCACCTTATATGCGCATTTAACAAGCACAAATGTTCAAATTGGGGATTCTTTGGAAAAAGACACGATTATTGCAAATACGGGCAACACGGGACTAGCATTGGGCGACCATTTGCACTTTAGCGTGCTAGTGCAAGGCTATGAAGTATGGAATGCAGAATGGATGGATTCCTCTTGGATAAAGACGAATATTACAAATGTGATTGCACAAGCCAAAGATATTATCAACAAACTTTAAAGGTAGATTATGGTTAAGGCAAGGCAGAAAAACTTTCGCGCTTTTATTTTCACACAAGGAGAGGAGCAAGAAACGATTGCCTATATTGAAAAAAACTTTATCTTACTCAAAGACTTTTTAATGATTTTTACCTATCCTATCAAAACAATAGATTCTACTGCACTTTACGATTATCTCATCTCTAAAAATCTCAATTTCATAGAATCTTTAAATACAAAAAAGGGTGAAACTTGCGGACAAATTCAGCTAAGCTTAGAAAATACAATCCATTCTATGATTCCACCCAATACCGCAAAAAACATAGAATCTGGTGTAAAATCTCAAGAAACAGAAGTCAAAAATGCACCGAAACCTACACTCGTTTTTCATCGCACTATTCGTAGCGGTGAAGAAATCATCACGCAAGGAGATTTAACGATTTTTGGGCGCATTAATAGTGGCGCGCATATCCAAAGCGAGGGAAATGTGCAGATTTTTGGAAAAATTAGCGGAAATATATTTTGCAACGGAGATTATATGATATTAGGCAAGGTAGGAGAGGGAAATGTTCTTTTTCACGGAGAAATTTTAGATAAGGAATTATTACAATACAATCAAAATAAAATTTACAAGAAACAAGATGAAATTATGATAGAGGAACTACGATGAAACAACAAACAATTGCAAAAAAAGTAGAATTAGTTGGAATCGGGCTGCACAAGGGAGTGCCTGTCAAAATGACTCTAGAACCCTTAGATGAAAACTGCGGGATTCATTTCTATCGTAGCGATGTGGGAGTAAGCATTCCATTAAATCCAGAAAATGTAGTAGATACGACAATGGCAACTGTGATTGCAAAAGAGCAATACAAAATCTCCACGATTGAACATTTACTCTCCGCAATTCACGCGTATGGGATTGATAACCTAAAAATCACATTGGACAATGAGGAAGTGCCGATTATGGACGGAAGCAGTATTGGATATTGTATGCTTTTAGAGGAAGCGGGAATCCTCAAACAATCCTCACCTAAAAAAATCTTGAAAATCAAAACCCCTATTGAAGTCAAAGAGGGGGATAAATTTGTGCGTTTTGAGCCAAATGACGCGTGTATTTTTGACTTTTCTATTCATTTTCCTCACCCTGCCATTGGCACACAATCCTACAAATTTAAATTTTCCACCAAAAATTACAAAGAAGAAATTGCGCGCGCTAGGACTTTTGGGTTTTTAAGCGAAGTACAATATTTACGCTCTATCGGGCTTGCACTAGGCGGTTCTTTGGATAATGCCATTGTGCTAGATGATACTACGATTCTAAACAAAGAGGGTTTGCGCTACAAAGAAGAATTTGTCCGACATAAAATCCTTGATGCCATTGGAGATATGTCTTTGCTTGGGATTCCATTGCTCGGCGCGTATGTCTCCTATGCAGGTAGTCATAAACTCAACCATTTGCTGACTAAAAAACTTTTTGAAAACAGCAATGCTTTTGAGATTTTAGAAAGTGAAGAATCCCAAAAGATTTATGAATACGCTTTACAAAATGCATAAAATCTTGATTTTACCCAATCTTGCGGGAGAACCAACACTTGTAGGTATTTATTCTTGTATCCAAAAAATATGGAAACTGACACAATCCCACCTCATCACTCAACCTTTAAGTGAGGGTTTAGTGCCATTGTTTATGGATTTACGCGCACAAGGAATCACATTTGAGAGTTTGTATTTCGTGCGCGGTCCGGGAAGCTTTATGGCTTTGAAACTCATTTATCTGTTTGCAAAAACTTTAGAAATCACACAAAATGTGAAACTCTACGCTACACACGCCTTTCACTTTAATGAAAATTTCCCTATCAAAGCCTATGGAAATTGCTATTTTATTCAAGCAGATTCTACAAATCAAAGCAACACACACGAATCCAAAACTCTAGACAAAGAGGCAAAAGAGCTGAACATTCACTTGCAATCCTTTCATACACCACCCCAAAGGAAGCCCTTTGTTTTGCCTGATATTTTGGACTTAACCCTTTTTAACACACAGCTCAAACCTCTTTATTTGCTCCCTCCCATTTAAGGATTCTAATGTCTGTTTCACAAAATAATATTCCCAATAATTGCGCAGTAGATTTTACAACAAAGCCAAAAATCAGTATCCAACGTCAAGCCACCATTGTTTCAAGCTTAACGGCTTGCATTCTCATTAGTGTAAAATTTATTATCGGGATTCTTAGTGGCTCGGTGGCGATATTAGCAAGCGCAATTGATTCTTTGCTAGATTTATCTGCCTCACTTTTTAACCTCTACGCACTAACCAAAGCCGAAAAACCTGCGAATTTTGAGTTTAATTATGGTATGGGCAAAATAGAATCACTTGCTGCTGTAATTGAAGGAAGCGTAATTTTAGTCTCTGGAATCTTTATTCTCTACCAATCCTTTAAAAAGCTTTTCTTTGGTGGAGAGTTAGTTTATTTGGATTATTCGCTTTATGTAATGCTTTTTTCTCTGATTCTAACCACAATGCTTGTAATTTATCTTAACTATATCGCAAAAAAGAGTAATAATCTTGTCATCAAAGCAGACGCATTGCACTACAAAACCGATATTTTAAGCAATGGCGCAGTGCTAATTGCCCTTGTCCTTGTGCATTGGACACATCTTCATATTATTGATGCGATTTTTGGAATAGGGATTGGAATCTATGTCGCCTATTCTGCCTTTGGAATCTTAAAAGAGGGCGTGCTTATCCTACTTGACAAAGCCCTAGAGGAACAAAAGATTGAATCTATCAAACAAATCATAGCCTCTGCTCCGCAAGTGCAAAGCTACCACGATTTGAAAACACGCCAAAGCGGTGAAACAAACTTTGTAGAAGTTCATCTTGTCTTTGACCCCAATATTTCTTTACTAGACGCGCACAAAGTTGCAGATTCTATTGAATGTGCTATCCAAAACTTAGAAGGAAAATGGGAAATCATCACCCATCTTGACCCTTACGATGATGAAGGAGCTGTATGCAATATTTACTAGATTTTTTGCAAACTAATCCCATTAACAAAACAAAAATTTATCCTTTTTTGAAATGCAATTATGAGGAAGCACTTATTTTGCGTCATTTATGCACCGAAATCCTAAAAGGCAACGATGAGAATGTTTGCTTGGATATTATCAACACTCTTTTTATTCCGCAAGATGAAGTTGCGATTCTTAAGCACTTACCTTACTTCAAAAACCTCTTAGAATTAGGCTGGATTAATCAGCAAAGTTTTCTAAAAAATCTTAGCCAAGAAGTTATTTTACTAGAATTGTTAAATACTTCTTTTAGTCTTAGCTCTAGCTTTTTAAAGCTTCTTGAAGAGGGGGGCATTAATCCTAAACTCCCAAAAGTTGCTCCTTATAATAACCATTTAGAATATCTTAAAGACCAATTTCTATCCATTGAGCTATTGCACAGCTTAAGTCCGCACAAAAAAGACCATTACACCTCCCCTCTTTTAAATAAAGGTATGCAAAAATTCAAGCTCCTACAACAAAGAATTGACGAGCGTTTAGAATTGACAAAAGAAAAATTAAGTTTGGAAATTTTGTTTAAAGAATATAGCCTCAATGCACAAGAAAAAATCATTTTCATTGCTCTTTTACGTGAAGAATATTTGGGCAAAGAAAGTGAGGGGAGAGAGCTAAACACCCTTATTAATCTCATCAGTATGAACGACTACGAAAGAATGAAGAATCGCACATTTTTGGACGATAGAAGTCGTTTGGTAGAAAAAGGATTGGTAGATTATGATGAAATTTTAAGCCCTTTTGGAGGGATTAACCGCACCTTTTTTATCCCCGATGCGATTCTAAAACGAATTACGCACCCACAAAATTACGACAAAAAGGAGCGCATTAGCCTAAAATCACTCGTCTTGGAGCAAGAAATCTTTGAATTTTTACACCCAAAAATTCCATTAAGCGAAGTAGTCTTAAGCCCAAGCACGCAATCTACCCTTGAAACCCTGCTCAAACAAATGGATTCCAAAGTTTTGCAATATCTCAAAGATTGGGGAATCAAAGACAAAAAGCGCGGAATTGACGCAAAGATTATCTTTTATGGTGCAGCAGGCACAGGCAAAACACTGACCGCTTTAGCCCTCGCCAAATCTCTTAAAAAACCTATTTTGAGCTTTGATTGTTCTAAGATTCTTTCTATGTATGTAGGTGAGAGTGAAAAAAATGTGCGCAAAATCTTTGAATCCTATAAAGAACTTTGTTCCAAAAGCAAACAAACACCTATTTTGTTATTAGATGAAGCAGACCAATTCCTAAGCACACGCACGACCAATGGAAGCGGGGCAGACAAAATGCACAATCAAATGCAAAATATTTTCCTAGAACAGATTGAACGATTTGACGGAATCTTAATTGCGACAACCAATCTGCTAGAAACGCTTGATACTGCCTTTTCAAGACGTTTTAATTATAAGATTGAATTTAAAAAACCAAATTTTGAGGAACGTATCAGACTTTGGGAAAAACTACTACCAAAAAATGCTCCCTTTGAAGAGAATTTTAATCTTAAAAAGTTAGCTGAATTTAATCTAAGTGGCGGACAAATTGCGTTGATTGTCAAAAACACCGCTTACAATATCGCAAGCCTCTCTAAACCACAATTTAGCACACAAAGCTTTTTAGATGAAATCAAGAGAGAACTAAACTCCAATTTTGATGGAGGACGCGAAATGGGATTCCACACTTAATTCTTGCTATTGCAAATTAATAAAAATCCGTTTCAATAAGCAAATCAAAGAAAAATCTCTTGATTAATTTTTCAAAAAGTCTTTATTTTAATATTTGATTCTGCTAAGATATATCCAAAGATTAAAAGGGGATTTGATGACAAGATTTTCCAAAACAGGATATATATTATCCACAGCGGGCAGCGCAATTGGACTAGGTGGAATTTGGGGGTTTCCTTATTTGGTAGGACAAAACGGGGGATTTGCTTTTGTTCTTGTGTTTGTGCTAGCTTTTTTGGTTTTTGGAGTCAGTGTTTTTATCGTGGAAATGCTTTTTGGGAGGGCGAGCGGACAAAATAGTGTCAGCACCTTTGAAAATTTCGCCCCAAAACATCTGAAGTTTTTGAAATATGGTGGTTTTATGGTAATTTCTGGTGTTTTGATTTTTGCCTTTTATGTCGTTGTTTTAGGCTGGCTTGTGCATTATATGTTTTTAAGCATTATAGGATTGCCCAAGACTTTAGAAACCACACAAAATTTATGGGGGGGGTTTATAAGCAATCAAATTGGCTGGCAAATGTTGTGGCATTTTACGATAGTAGCACTTTGTGCGTATGTCCTCAATCGTGGTGTAAAAGCAGGAATTGAAAAATTAAATCTTATTCTTATGCCCTTGCTTTTATTCATTTTCTTGGGATTGCTTGCCTATTCTATGACACAAGATGCTTTTGTAGAATCTTTCAAATTTCTCTTCCACCCAAACTTTGAAAAAATCAACGCAGAAGTGATTGTGCGTGCGATTGGACAAGCCTTTTTTTCTCTTTCATTGGGCGTAGGAGTAATTCTAGTTTATTCTAATTCTATGCCAAAACACGGAAATTTCGTTCGTTTTGCTATTGTCATTGCCTTGTTAAACTTTTTCTTTTGTCTTGTGGCGGGCTTGGTTATTTTTACCTTTATTTTTGGTTACGGAGCAGAACCAACAGAAGGCGTTGGATTGGTTTTTATCTCCTTGCCACTTATTTTTGCCAATATGGGTGTGGTAGGACAAGTCATTGCATTTTTATTCTTTGTTTCCCTCATTTTTGCTGGAGTTACCTCTGCTGTTTCTATGCTAGAGCCTCTCAATAGTTATTTAATTGAACGTTTTTCTATGAAGCGACACAAAGCGAATCTCATTAGTATTTTAAGTGCTTATGCTTTAGGTATTATTGCCCTGCTTAGCAACACTGCTACCTTTTCAGCAGATTTAACTTTCTTTGATAAAAATCTTTTTGATTGGTTTGTTTATCTCACTAGCTCTTTTATGCTTCCATTAGCGGGAGTGTTTATGTGTCTTTATATGGGCTGGATTTTACCAAAAGAACAAGTCTATGCTATGCTTGAAGGAAAACTAGGTGGAATCTTTTTCAAAAGCTGGTATTTTGTGATTCGTTTTATCGCACCGCTTGGAATTCTTGCGGCAATGGTGAATCTCATTTAATCCACAATGAGTTAGAATCTAAAATTTGTATTTTAAGTAAAATTTCTTTATAATTCAAAATTGGCTTAAGGATTAAGCAAACAGCTCTTCTACTTTACTCACTTTCTAACAGCTGTCATTTATATTTTTAGGAGTTTTTATGAGATTGGCAATTTGGCCTATTTTAGCGGGCATTGCACTTGGAATTCTCGCGCCTGTTTTGGTGTATTTTGGAAATCCGGGCAATATGGGTATGTGTGCAGCGTGCTTTACACGTGATATTGCAGGGGCATTAAACTTACATCAAGCGGGTATTGTGCAATATATTCGCCCTGAAGTAATTGGATTAATTTTGGGTGCATTGCTTGCTTCTTTCTTATTCCGAGAATTTCGCCCACGCGTCGGGAGCGCACCGATTGTGCGATTTGGGCTTGGAATCTTTGCGATGATTGGCGCACTCGTGTTTTTGGGTTGTCCTTGGAGAATGTGGTTAAGACTTAGTGCAGGGGATTGGACTGCGATTGCGGGTGTTTTTGGATTAATTTTTGGAATCCTTATTGGAATCTTTTTCCTCAAACGCGGTTTTTCACTTGGACGCAATCGTCCTGCAAGCAAGATTGTAGGGTTTGTATTTCCACTTTTTGCCTTAGGATTGCTCGGGCTTCTCTTTTGGGGGCTTACAGGGGAAAATACTCCGATTAAATTTTCTACTAAGGGTCCTGGTTCTATGCACGCACCTCTTATTATTTCACTCGTTGCTGGATTGTTTTTGGGTATTATCTTCCAAAAAAGCCGTTTTTGTATGATTGCTGCGGTGCGTGATACGATTCTAATGCGCGACACGCACATTTTACAAGGCGTCATTGCATTAGTCGTTGCTGCATTTATTACCAATCTTGCATTAGGATTCTTTAATCCCGGATTTAGCGGACAACCCATTGCGCACAATGATACGCTTTGGAATTTTCTTGGTATGGCACTAGCTGGAATCGCATTTACTCTAGCGGGGGGTTGCCCAGGCAGACAAATTATCCTTAGCGGCGAGGGAGATGGCGACGCTGCAGTTTTTGTGCTTGGGCTTCTTGTGGGTGCAGCATTTGCGCACAACTTCGGGCTTGCAAGCTCTCCTGCTGGAATCGGGGCAAATGCACCTATGGCAGTTCTAGTGGGATTTATTTTTTGTCTATTAGTTGCAGTTTTTGCAAGAGAAAAAAGGAGTTAAAATGGTAGAACTTGATGTGCGAGGGCTTAGTTGCCCTGAACCTGTGCTAAACCTCAAACCTCTTTTGGATAGAGGCGAAAGCGAAATCAAAGTGCTTTGTAGTTGTGGTGCAAGCAGTGATAATATCCGCCGTCTTGCTAAAAATAGCGGATACAATGTAGAAAGCGAATCGCAAAATGGTGAGGATTTGGAGTTTATATTAAAAAAAGCTTAAAATCTATTCCCTTGCATTCTTTGCAAGGGGCATTTACTAATTCTTGTAAGATTCTGCATTAATCCAAGCAAATTGCTATCATAATGCATACTCCAACTTCACCCTACAAAGATAAAATCTTAATGCAACAAAGAAAGGAATCTTAATGCAAAATCAAAATATTTCAAAACCCACTCATTTAAACAACTTTATCTACCTAGACAATGCGGCAACAACTTTTCCTAAAGCTCCGGGTGTAAAAGAAGCAGTGAGTGGATTTTTGGAAAATATCGGTGCAAGTGCTGGACGCAGCGGACATTCTCTCTCCATAAAATCAGGTAGAATCCTTTACCAAACACGCAAGGCTCTAGCAAGCCTCATAGGTTTAAAAGATTGCAAACGCATTCTCTTTACCCTTAATGCAACAATGGCAATTAATACCCTTTTGCAAGGCTTTTTAAAAGAAAGAGACATCGTGGTTGTTACACAAATGGAACATAATGCGATTAAACGCCCTCTCAACGCGCTAAAAGAGCGTTTAAACTTAGAAGTGCGTGAGATTCCGTGCAGCTCTATGCACGCAGTGGATTTAAAAAGTGCAGAATCTATGTTAAAAGGTGCGAAACTCTTAGCTTGCGCGCATATCAATAATGTCAGCGGGGCGATGATTCCGCTAGAATATTTAAGCACACTTGCAAAAGCGCACAATGTAGCATTCTTGCTAGATGGCGCGCAAAGTGTTGGCTGTGTGGAAATGAACGAGGTGATGAGCCAAGTAGATTTTCTCGCTCTTAGTGCGCACAAGGGCTTATTGTCTCCTATGGGCGTGGGTGCGCTTATCGTGGCAGATAACTTTGCGATAGAGAGAATAGAGCCGCTTGTTTTTGGAGGCACAGGGAGTTTGAGCGAAGCAGAGATTCAGCCTGAATTTTTGCCCGATAGGTTTGAGAGTGGCACACCCAATATGCACGGAATCGCAGGGCTTCAAGCGGGTTTAGAATGGATTAAAAACAAGGGAGTAAAAAATATCCACAAACACGAATTGCTCCTGCGCGAACAACTCATCAGCGGACTAAGCGGAATCCCAAATATTAAAATCTACAACACACAGGGGCAAAGTGGCGGAACATTGTCCCTTGATGTGCGAAACCATACTCTTTCCAAAGTAGCAGAAATCCTAGATAGAGAGTTTGGAGTCTGCGTGCGGGTAGGATTGCACTGCTCACCCTCAAGCCACAAAAGCCTTGGGAGCTTTGAGCGCGGAGGCACGATTCGCCTAAGTCCGGGTATTTTTAATACAAGCGCGGAAATAGAATCCACAATGGACGCATTACGCAACATTGCCACAAGGTGCGCGCAATGATAAAGGGTTACATTCTTGTATTTACGACTTCAAGTGCATTTGAGAGTGAGACAATCTTGAAAGATTTAGGAATCACGATTAAGCTTGTGCCAACACCACGCGAATTTTCAAGTGATTGCGGAATCGCAGTGTATTTTGAAGTAGAAAACGAAAAATTTGATATAATTTCCAATGCACTTAAGAAACAAAAGATTGAATTTGATATAAAATACATTTAAAATTTAATGTAATGTCGCATTAATAACACAAAAGGACAACCAATAAAAAAATACATTTTTAGCTTTCTTATATTATTGGCTATTGCGCTTTGGATAAAAAGTGATGATTTAACTAAACAAATTAACGACTTTCTTAATAGACAAAGAATTAATGAGTATGAAGCATTCAAACAAAATACTTTATCTTGCACGAAAACACATAATAAAGAATCGTGTAAAAAACTCATAGCAATGGCACAATCCATTAATGATGGAGGGGGAACAGTTGAGGACTTTTGGCTTAAAAATCATTATGCTGGAATAGCAAGTAGGGAGCTTAAGGACTACACCAATGCGATAAAATACTTTCAACAAGCCTGTGAATTTGGATATGCAGCAAGTTGCAACTTATTAGGGAGTATGTATAGCAATGGCAAAGAAACAAAAAAGGACATCAAAAAGGCAAACAAATATTTTCAGTTAGCTTGCGACGGGAAAGATGCCTATGGTTGTTTAAATCTAGGCACTAGCTACTATTATGGCGAAAGCATTGAACAAAGTTACTCTCAAGCGTTTAAACATTTCCAACAAGCAAAAGAGAGCAAGATAGCAGAATCACATTTGTATTTTATGTTAGGGATTATGTATTTAGAAGGACAAGGTTGCCGATTAGACAAAGATAAGGCTCTTGAACACTTTGGAATTGCTTGTGATATGGGCAATGATACAGCTTGTAAAAACTATGCAATCATAAAACAATAACGCTAAGCGACTTTACCTCTTTATCATAGCAAGAGCTTCGTTGGAATCTTACCCTTGTGGAATCCAAACTTTACACAAAATAATAGATTTGCAAATATTAAGCCGTGATTCCACAAATAAAATTCACAATAATGAAGGTAGAATCACAAAGATTTTTGTCGTCATTGCGAGAAAATTTGAAAAATTTTCGTGGCAATCTATAATTCCGCACAAAGAGGATTCTATAATGAAATCGTAAATGAAATACAAAATTAAAGATACATTCTCTTAAGGGGGATGGGCTTAAATTGCGAAGTCGCTCCCTCCCCCTTAAAATTCCCCACCCCGACAACGCTTTTATTAAGGTGGTGCTTACGCACGATTTTGATTTATGGATTGCTTCGGCGTTGCAGTCCTCGCAATAACAGAAAATTTGCTACCTTGTCATTGTAAAATTCTTTACTCCACCGTTACACTTTTTGCCAAATTTCTTGGCATATCCACATCATTTCCCAATCTCACTGCAACTTCTAGCGCAAAAATCTGCAAAACCACCATCATCGCAAAAAACTCCACCATATAATGCGAATATTTCGGAATCGCAATCCAATCATCACAACCCTCATAATATTCCGCACTTAGAGCGCAAATCATCGCATCACGCGCACTTAACTCTTCCACATTGCTTTTGATTTTGTCATACAAAAGATTCTGTGGCATTAGCGCGACACAAAATAGTCCCAAATCCGCTAAAGCAATCGGTCCGTGTTTCATTTCACCGCTTGGATAGCCCTCTGCGTGCAGATAACTAATCTCTTTTAGTTTCAATGCGCCCTCTAATGCAAGGGGATAGAAAATATCCCGCCCAATGAAAAAGAATCCGTGTCCGTGTAAATATCTACGCGAAAGTCGTTTGATGTGTTCGTGCGCTTTTTTATCCACTTCTGTTGCGCGCACTGCCTCTAGCATTGTCTTGATTTCTTGTTTCATTGCTGCCTTGCTTAGGATTCCACATTTTTGTGCTATAAAATTTGCTAAAATCCACAGCACCATTACCTGTGTTGCAAAAGCCTTTGTGCTTGCCACACCTTTTTCAATCCCTGCACGTGTCAGTAGGCTAAAATCACTTTCGCGCACAATAGAGCTATTATCCACATTGCAAATTCCAAGCGTTTTTAGTCCATTTCTTTTTGCCAATTTTAAAGCTTCCAAAGTGTCCGCAGTCTCTCCACTTTGAGAAATCACGACAAACAGCTCATTCGCTTGCAAAATAGGATTCCGATAGCGAAACTCACTCGCAATTTCTACTTTCACCTTAAGTCTCGCAATGCGTTCAATCAAATAACTTCCCGCAATAGCCGCGTGATAGCTCGTGCCACAAGCACAAAGCGTGATAGAATCCACACTGCTTAAATCCAATTCACTTAGTTCCTCTAAGCTAAAATTATCCTCACTCACACGCCCCATCATTGTTTCCAACAAAACCTTATGTTGTTCGTAAATCTCTTTTTCCATAAAGAAAGTAAAGCCGTCTTTTTGCGCAGAAAGCTTATCTCCACTCAAAAGCTTTGGATTTGGCAAAGTGTGGAATCCTCCCGCTTTTATCGCCCCTAGCGTGCCATCTTCTAAGTAACACACTTCACTTGCAAGCCCAATGAGAGGCGCGTCAGAGGAGGCAAAATAAATCGCCTCTGCATCTTTGCTATCCTTTCCTCTGCCAATAATCAAAGGAGAGCCATTTTTGGCATAATAAATCGTATCGGGTGATTTTTGTGTAATTAATAGAATCGCATAAGCACCTTTTAGCTCGGAAATTGTGTGCTTAAAAGCTTCAAATGGATTTTTGAGATTCTCCAAATGCGATTCAAATAGATGCACAATCACTTCGGTGTCCGTCTGCGAGATGAAGCTTCTGCCTTGCTGTTGTAGAGATTCCTTAATACTATGATAATTTTCAATGATTCCATTATGCACGACATTACTAAACTTACCAAAATGCGGGTGCGCATTCACTTCTGTTGGCTTGCCGTGTGTTGCCCAACGCGTATGCCCGATTCCCAAACCAAATCCGCTAGAATGGAATCCCTCACATTTGCGTTCTAAATTTATCAACTTGCCTACCGACTTAAATGTGCTTAACTCACCCTCACTTAACACAGAGATTCCAGAGGAATCATAGCCACGATATTCTAATTCTTTTAAGCCGTTTAATAAAATGGATTTTTTTTCGTCATTGCCAATATAACCGATGATTCCACACATTGTTCGCTCCTAAAATGATTTTTTATTGTGGCATAAAATATGTAAAGAAATAGTAAATGAATCAAATTTTTAGCAACTTAATGATAGAATTTATAAGGTTATTTTTTAAGGTTTATGAATGCAAATTTATTTTTTTACCGGCGCAGCAGGTTATATTGGCTCACATACAGCATATTATTTTTTGAAAAATAGTGATTGCAAAATCGTGATTTTTGATAATTTAAGTAGTGGTTTTAGAGAAAATGTAGAATTTCTAATGCAAACCTTTCCTCAAAGAGTGGAATTTGTACAAGGGGATTTGGGCGATTCTATGGCTTTAGAAAATGTCCTCAAATCTTGCTGCTTTGACGCAATCATTCATTTTGCTGCAAGCCTCATTGTGCAAGAATCTGTGCAAAATCCGCTAAAATATTTTCAAAACAATGTTACTAATACAACCAATCTTTTGCAAATTACACAAAAATTTGCTATCAACAAATTTCTCTTTAGCTCTACCGCCGCAGTCTATGGTGAGCCAAAAGAACACTCTCCAATTCAAGAAAGTGCGATTCCAAATCCCATCAATCCTTATGGAGAATCCAAACTAATGATTGAGAAAATTTTGTATGCTTTACAAGTTGCAAATCCAAATTTCAAAAGCGTGATTCTGCGCTATTTCAATGTCGCAGGTGCATTAATGGACAAACAAGGAGCTTTGGGACAAAGAACAAAAAATGCAACACATCTTATTAAAGTCGCTTGTGAATGTGCAACAAATAAACGCGCAAAAATGCAGATTTTTGGGAGTGATTATGAGACGAGGGACGGCACTTGCATTCGGGATTATATTCATATTGATGACTTGGCAAGCGCACATTTCTTTGCCTTGCAATCTCTGCTAGAATCGCAAACCTCTGAAATTTATAATGTAGGCTATGGAAAAGGCTTTAGCGTAAAAGAAGTGATTGATTGTGTCAAAAAAGTAAGCGGTAAAGATTTTGTTGTAGAATCCGCAAAGAGACGCGAGGGAGACCCTAGTGTGCTCGTAAGCGATAATCACAAGATTTTATCCAAAACCAAATGGCAACCCCAATTCAATCAACTAGAAATGATTTGCAGGAGTGCGTATCTTTGGGAGGAAAAGTTACAAACTTGAAAACTACTTCACAAGTCGTGCGCTACGACTTAATAAACCAAGTCTTGCCATAACATATCAATTTATCCTTTTCAATTCGCTCTTGCAAAGCTTTAGCCAAAGCAATCCATAATCTTGTAAATCTACAATCTAAATTCTATTTTAAATCTTTATAGATTCTA
Organism: Helicobacter ganmani; assembly: GCF_003364315.1. Taxonomy (NCBI): domain Bacteria; kingdom Pseudomonadati; phylum Campylobacterota; class Epsilonproteobacteria; order Campylobacterales; family Helicobacteraceae; genus Helicobacter; species Helicobacter ganmani. The sequence goes on from NZ_NXLS01000008.1 coordinate 18,342, forward strand.
TAATAAATTTTATTTATGCAAAATTATAGATTTACACTGAAGCTGGTGAGCTACTGACACAACGCACGCCATGAGGTAAATCTCTTACAATGACGAATTCCGTGCTGTTATTAATTCAAGATTGTTGATTGCCACGATTCCTTTTGGAATCTCGCAATAACAAAAAATCGCCCTCCTCCTTGCGAACACCAATAAGACACCATATCCTCTGATGATAAAAATTATCATACAACAAGATTTGGATTTTTCCACAACATCACTGCAATGTTTGGCTCTCTTGGTTGTCGGATAAATTCAAAGACGACTTCCAAAGGGAGATTAAAAGGCTCACTCCTCAAATCTAAACTTCTATACGCATAAACATCTAGCAAAATATCATTATTTTCACCCGCAAGCCCAATGTCGTTTGCAATAAGAACATATTTGTATTTGGAGAGATTATCAATAAATTGTCTAATGTTATGATTTGGTAAATGCTGTAAAACATCTTTGCAGATTGCCAAATCCGCTTTAGGTAATACGGAAAAATCTCCATTGTAATGGATAAAGTCAATATTAGATTTCTTATATTTTGAGAGATTCCTATCCACAACAAAACTTGCAACATCATAGCCCTTATAAAGAATACCATCAAAGTTGATATTTTTAGAAAATTGCCAATCCCCACAACCAATATCTACAATACTTTTGATATTATTTCTTTGAAAAAATTGTTGCAAAAACTGCACATAACCTTTACAAAGGTTTTCATTAGAACCACTGCCACTACCATAGCCCCAAGCGTTTGTTTCATAGATTGTATTAAAAACTTGTGTGAGTTTATTGTTGCTTTGGTCTAGCAGGATATTTTTCAAAAGGACAATGTCTTTTTCAAGTGTGGTAAATTTTTTATGATTTTTCGCAATCTCGCCTTTGAGTAAGGCAATCTCACGTATTAAATTTTGATTTTGAAATTCTATTGTATCTAGTTTAGAAGAGATTTTATCTAAATAAAAGCCCCCCCCCCCGCAGTCTTTTTTTAGCAATTTTCCAAAATCTTAACAAATTCATTCTTTTCCTTATTGTCGGCTTATCCAACTTTAGAGTTGGAATCACAAGTTTAGCCGTTTCTTTTCTCCATAATTTCTTTGGAAATGTTGTTTGGCACTTCACCATAATGGTCAAACTCCATTGTATAAGTCCCGCGTCCTTGAGTTGCTGAACGCAAATCCGTAGAATAACCAAACATTTCTGCTAGAGGAACGAACGCATTCACGATTTTTAAACCCATTCTATCGTCCATAGAATTAATTTGCCCTCGTCTGCGATTCAAGTCCCCAATCACATCACCCATATATTCTTCAGGTACTTCCACTTCTACTTTCATCATCGGCTCCAACAAAACTGCACCCGCTTTGCGGCAAGCGTCTTTAAAAGCCATAGAACCTGCGATTTTAAATGCCATTTCAGAAGAATCCACATCGTGGTAACTACCATCAAAGAGCGTAACTTTGAAATCTACCACAGGATAACCTGCCAAAACACCATTTTGCATAGATTCCTGAATCCCTTTATCTACCGCTGGGATATATTCTTTTGGAATCACACCCCCACTAATGTTATTGACAAACTCATAACCTTTGCCCGGCTCTTGAGGTTCAAGCTTGATAAAGACATGTCCATATTGTCCGCGCCCACCGGATTGTTTTGCGTATTTGCACTCTTGTTCCACGCTTTGGCGAATTGTTTCGCGGAATGCAACTTGCGGTTGTCCCACTTCTGCTTCTACTTTAAATTCTCTTTTGAGCCTATCCACAATAATTTCTAAGTGCAATTCACCCATTCCCGAAATAATTGTTTGTCCAGATTCCTCATCTGTATGTACTTTAAAGCTTGGGTCTTCTTCAGCAAGTTTTGCAAGAGCCAAAGCCATTTTTTCTTGGTCTGCTTTTGTTTTTGGTTCTACTGCAATAGAAATAACAGGGTCTGGGAATTCCATTCTCTCCAATACAACCGGTTCTTTTTCTGAACAGAGTGTATCTCCTGTCAAGGTTTCTTTCAATCCCACAAAAGCACAAATTTCGCCTGCATAGACTTCTTTGATGTCCTCACGTTTGTTGGAGTGCATTTTGAGCAATCTTCCTACACGTTCTTTTTTGCCTTTAGTAGAGTTTAGAACATAGCTTCCAGATTCTAAACTACCGCGATAAACGCGCACAAATGTTAATTGTCCTACAAAAGGGTCTGTCATAATTTTGAATGCCAAACCTGCAAACTCTCCATCATCTGTGGATTTAACAAACAATTCTTTTTCTTCATCTTTTGGGTCTACGCCACGAATGTCTGCAACTTCTGTTGGGGCAGGTAAATATTCTACGACAGCGTCAAGAAGGGTTTGAACGCCTTTATTTTTGAAGCTTGAGCCACAGAGCATTGGAACGATTTCCATTGCAAGACAACCTTTTTTAATTCCTGCTTTGATTTCCTCCACACTCAAGGTTTCCCCACCTAGATATTTTTCCATTGTTGCTTCGTCTTGTTCTGCGACAGATTCTAGTAATTTTTCGCGGTATTCCTCTGCTTTTGCTACTAATTCTGCTGGAATCTCTTCAATATCATATTTAGCACCCATAGATTCATCATTCCAAACAATAGCTTTCATTGTGATTAAATCTACAACTCCTTTGAAATTATCCTCTGCTCCAATTGGAATCACAAGTGGCACAGGCTTTGCCTTTAATCTTGTTGCAATTTGAGATTCTACATTGTAGAAATTTGCACCAATTCTATCCATTTTATTAACAAAAACAATTCTAGGAACACCATATTTATTTGCTTGACGCCAAACGGTTTCACTTTGAGGTTGCACGCCACCCACAGAACAAAAAACTGCAACTGCACCATCAAGAACGCGCATAGAGCGTTCAACTTCAATCGTAAAATCCACGTGTCCGGGAGTGTCAATTAAGTTGATTTGATAATCTTTCCAAAAACAAGTGGTTGCGGCGGAAGTAATCGTAATTCCACGTTCTCTTTCTTGTTCCATCCAGTCCATTGTCGCTGCACCATCATGCACTTCACCAATTTTGTGGCTTACACCTGTATAGAATAAGATTCTTTCTGAAGTCGTTGTTTTACCCGCATCAATGTGCGCTGCAATTCCAATATTTCTAATTTTATTTAACGGGGTTTTTCTTGCCATTGTTAATCCTTATACAAAGAAAATTTGAGTTTGAGATTTAGTAGAATTTTTAAGGAATCTTGGAAAAACCCCTTAAAAACATAATTTATTTTACCAGCGATAATGCGCAAAAGCTTTGTTCGCTTCAGCCATTTTATGCACATCTTCTTTTTTCTTAAATGCTGCACCGCGCTCATTTGCAGCATCAATAAGTTCATTTGCCAATCTATCAATCATCGTGCGTTCATTTCTTTTTCTAGCAGAATCCAATAACCAGCGAATAGACAAGGATTGTTGCCTTGCAGGACGAACTTCCACAGGTACTTGATAAGTCGCGCCTCCTACGCGTCGGCTTCGCACTTCTACAAGTGGCTTAACTTTTTCTAATGCTTTTTCAAAGGTTTCAATCCCTTTTTCTTTTGTTTTTTCTTCAATCTTTGCAAAGGTTGCATAAATGATTTTTTCTGCAACACTTTTCTTGCCATCATACATCATTTTATTGATGAATTTTGTTACAATAATATTATTATAGATTGGATCTCCCAATACTTCTCGTTGTGGTGCCTTTCTTCTTCTCATTATTTTTTACCTCCTGCATCACCCTTTGCTTTTTTTGCCCCATACTTACTACGCGAAACTGTGCGTTTTGCTACTCCTGCAGTATCCAATGCGCCACGGATAATATGATATTTTACGCCCGGTAAGTCTTTTACCCTACCCCCACGAATCAATACAATGGAGTGTTCTTGCAAATTATGCCCCTCACCGGGAATGTAGCTAATCACTTCAAAGCCACTTGTCAATCTAACTTTTGCAACTTTTCTTAACGCAGAGTTAGGTTTTTTAGGTGTTGTTGTATAAACACGAGTACAAACTCCTCTTCTTTGAGGGCAAACTACCAAAGCTGGAGACTTTGATTTCTTGATAACTTTTTTTCGTTCTTTTCTAATCAACTGATTAATAGTTGGCACTTGTCTTTCCTTCCTAAAATGGTTTTAATAGAGAAAATGAAGCGGATTATAAGCAAATCACACTTTATTCTTACTTAAATTAAGGTTGAAATAACCTTAATTCGCCTTTAGCTTTCTTTAATTTTAACTTTTTTACCTTTGTAAATTCCTGTTCCGACCGGAATCATACGACCCAATACAATATTTTCTTTTAAATCCTCTAAATGGTCAATTTTTGCCGCAATGCTTGCTTCTGTGAGGACTTTTGTTGTTTCTTGGAATGATGCTGCTGAAATCACAGAATCACTACCAATTGCGGCACGCGTGATTCCCAACAACACTGGTTCAGCAATTGCTGGGATTCCTCCCATTCTAATAATGCGAGCATTTTCTTCTCTGAAATGTCGCTTACTTACCAAATCTCCCTCAATGAATTTTGTGTTACCACTATCATAAATCTTGACTTGTCTTAACATTTGAGACACGATAATTTCAATATGTTTATCTGCAATACTAACCCCTTGTCGCCGATAGACTTGCTGCACCTCACTCACAATGTATTTATACAACTCTTTCTCTCCGCCGATACGCAAAATATCCTGACTTGCAACAATTCCCTCTGTTATAGCTTCACCCGCATGGACAAATTCTCCCTCATAAACAAGAATCTGCTTAGATTTATCAATCAAATACTCTGCGATTCTGCCGTCATTTGCTGTGATAATAATTCTTTCTTTACCACGAATAGGCTTACCATAGCTTACGATTCCGTCAATCTCCGCTAATACCGCAGGGTCTTTTGGTTTTCTTGCTTCAAACAATTCAGAAACTCTCGGCAAACCTCCTGTAATATCTTTAGATTTTACAAGGGCTTTTGGCGTTTTAGCTAGAATATCTGCCATTTCTACTTTTGCACCATCAGAAATGAAAATCGCAGTTTTCGGGTCTAAGGCATAACGAATCAACCCACCATTTGCAGTGGATAAAACAAGAGTTGGCTTATGCGCACTTGCAATGTATTCATTTACTACCAATCGTGTTTGACCCGTAAGCTCATCAGTTTGTTCTGACACCGTAAGTCCGGGAATAATATCTTCAAACTTAATCGTTCCCGCTTCCTCTGCAATAATTGGATTAGAATAAGGGTCCCAATCCGCGACAACGATATGTTCATCACTTTTTGGCTTAGCAATTAATGTATTTTTCTCCACACTTTGGTTATCTTGAACTTCAATAATAGAACCCCTTGCAATATAATGACGCGCTGCTTCTTGGTCATACTCATCAGCAATTACAGCAAAAACACCTTTTTCAGTGATTTCTTCACCTTTTTCTAGTGCGCGGTATCTCTCCAAATGGTCGCCCTGCAAATAATAATATTTTACAATTCCTTCTTCCCTTGCATAGATTTTTTGTGTAATAGGTGCATTGTCCTCTACTTTTAAATCACTTGCATAAGAGATTCGGTTGGGAATATTCCAACTATCTTTGATAATATCTACGATACTTCCCTCATCACGCACATAATGCCCGCTGGAATAAGGAATATAGAATTTCCCTTCAATCTTGCCTGTAACCCCTGCTAACTCACTTGGTTTTGCAACATCGGATTTTCTAAGCGTAAATTTTGCAGTTTCTTTCTCACCAATAACTGAAACAATCACCTCATCATGCACAACATCTACTTTTAATTCTCCCTCAAATGGAGCTTTGATTTTCGGCTCTACAAGCAAAATCGCGGCATTTCTTCTATTGGAAACAATCGTTTTACCCTCACGATTCTTATAGGTTTTGACATTATAATAACGAATAAAACCCTCTTTATCCGCAATAACTTGATGTTCTTCTTGGCTTCTGCTTGCTGTTCCACCGATATGGAAAGTTCTTAGCGTCAGCTGCGTTCCGGGCTCACCAATAGATTGTGCAGCAACTACGCCCACCGCCTCGCCGATTTTAGAAATCTTAGATTCTCCAAGATTCAAACCATAGCATTTTGCACACACACCCTTTTCAGCTTTACAAGTAACAGGCGTGCGAATAATTACAGATTTCACTCCTGCTTCTTTAACCTTGCGCGCTTTTTCCTCATCAATCATTGTGCCTTCGCCGATTAATACCTCATTTGTGATAGGGTCAATGATATTTTCTGCGATGACGCGCCCAAAAATTCTTTCCTCTAGCGGTTCAATCAATTCACTACCGACGGTAATATCAGTAATCTCAATCCCCTCATTGGTGCCACAATCATCTGCTACAACTTTAACATTCTGACTTACATCAATGAGTTTTCTCGTCAAATACCCCGCATTTGCAGTTTTCAAAGCGGTATCCGCTAAACCTTTACGCGCCCCGTGTGTAGAAATAAAGTATTCTAGCACATTCAAACCCTCTTTGAAGTTTGAGGTAATGGGCGTTTCAATGATTGTTCCATCGGGTTTTGCCATCAATCCCCGCATTGCAGAAAGCTGTCTAATCTGCCCTGCACTACCTCTCGCACCAGAATCTGCCATCATATAAATAGAGTTAAAGCCTGCTTTATCGTTTTCAATTAGCTTCATCATTTCATTGCCTAGCGCATTATTGGTATCCGTCCAAACATCAATAATTTTATTATAACGTTCTTGTTCGGTTAATAAACCTGCTCCAAATTGCGCTTGAATATCTTTGACTTTTTTCTTCGCCCCCTCTACGACTTTATTCTTATTGTCTGGCACGATAATATCATCTGCCGAAATCGAGATTCCAGCCTTAGTTGCGTATTTGAATCCTAAATTTTTAAGATTATCCAAGAAACTTGCGGTAATCCCTACACCACCCTCTTTATACACATAATCAATCAAAGCTGCAATGTCTTTTTTCTTAAGAACCTTATTCCACAAATGTACAGGCACAAAATCAGGCAAAATAGATTTTAAAATCATTCTACCAATCGTTGTATTAATGATTCTATCCTCTACAAATGCACGTACTTTAGAACCAACTTCCACTACACCTGCTTCTAAAGCAATATGGATTTGGTCAATATTGGAGAACAACTTATGCTCACCTTTGGAATCTTCTTTCGCTAAAGAGAGATAATAAAGCCCTAAAACCATATCTTGGCTAGGCACGGTAACTGCTTTACCGCTTGCAGGTAACAAAATATTCATAGAGCTTAACATCAAAAGCTTACATTCTGTAATTGCCTCTTGAGAAAGTGGCACATGCACTGCCATTTGGTCGCCATCAAAGTCCGCATTAAATGCTGCACACACTAATGGGTGAAGCTGAATCGCCTTTCCATCAATGAGTTTTGGGTGGAATGCTTGAATAGATTGCTTATGCAAGGTTGGCGCACGATTCAACATAATTGGGTAATTCATAACAATTTCTTGCAAGCTTTCCCATACTTCATTGGTTTTTTGTTCAATCATTTTCTTAGCTTGCTTTAAAGTTGTTGCATAACCCTTTTCCTCTAATTTTGCCAAAATATGTGGTTTAAAGAGTTCTAATGCCATATTTTTAGGCAATCCACACTGATCCATTCGTAAATTTGGTCCTACAACAATAACGGAACGTCCGGAGAAATCTACACGTTTTCCAAGTAGATTTTGGCGGAATCGCCCTTGCTTGCCTTTAATAATTTCTGAAAGCGATTTCAATGGGCGTTTATTCGCGCCTTTAACAGCATTTGCATTTCTACCATTATCAAAAAGCGCATCAACAGATTCTTGCAACATTCTTTTTTCGTTGCGCACAATAATTTCTGGTGCGTCTAATTCAATGAGGCGTTTCAACCTCTGATTGCGGTTAATCACGCGACGATAAAGGTCATTAACATCGCTTACTGCAAATTTCCCTCCATCTAACGCAACCAATGGACGCAAATCTGGCGGCAACACAGGCAAAACAGTGAGCATCATCCATTCGGGACGATTCTGTCCACCGGAGACTACGAAACTTTCTACCACTTTGAGACGCTTGATGATTGTTTTCTTTTTCGCTTCGGAATTCGTCGCCTTAATGGCTTCTTTTAATTCGGCAATCAAATCTACCAAATCAATACCCTCAAGCAAATCTTTCACTGCTTCGCCGCCCATTTGTGCAACGAATCCCGTATGCTCAAATCTCTGTGATAAGCTTTGGTATTGTTCCTCGTTTAATACATCGTATTTAGCAACAGGCTTTGTTCCCTCATTGTCATAATAGGCTTCACCTGACTCTTTCACAATATAAGCCTCATAATACAAAACACGTTCTAAGTCTTTCATTTTCACACCAAGTAGAGTTCCGATTCTACTAGGAAGCGAATTAACATACCAAATATGCGCAACAGGCGTTACAAGCTCAATGTGTCCCATTCTTGAGCGGCGCACTTTAGAGCTTGTTACTTCCACGCCACACTTCTCACATACAATTCCTTTATAGCGCATTTTCTTGTATTTTCCACATAAACACTCATAGTCTCTAACAGGTCCAAAGATTTTGGCGCAGAACAATCCATCACGTTCAGGTTTTAAGGTGCGGTAATTAATCGTCTCCGGTTTTTTCACTTCACCATTACTCCAACTACGAATCTTTTCTGGGCTTGCAAGCAAGAGTTGAAAAGCATTAAAATCACTTGGTCGGTTATCCTCTTTGATAGTTACAACTTCATCAATACCCTCTTTATTCTTTGCAAATACATTCACATCTAATGCCAAACTTTGAAGTTCTTTTGTCAAGACATAGAAAGTTTCTGGAATCTCTGATTCTTTGACCGCCTCTCCTCTTGTGATTGCTTTATAGGCTTTCACTCGCCCTTCTACATCATCAGATTTAATCGTAAGCATTTCTTTAAGAGTATGAGCCGCACCATAAGCTTCTAATGCCCAAACTTCCATTTCGCCGAACCTTTGTCCTCCAAAGAGTGCTTTTCCTCCGACTGGTTGTTGCGTTACAAGACTATAAGGTCCTGTGCTTCTTGCATGGACTTTTTCATCTACTAGATGGTGGAGTTTGAGCATATACATATATCCCACATTCACGCGTTCCATCATTTTCTCACCTGTGCGCCCATCGTAAAGCTCTGTTTTGCCATCACTATCAATTTTTGCAAGAGCGAAGAGCTTTTCAAACTCTTGTGCATTTACGCCCTCAAAAACAGGTGTTGCAAACTTCACACCTTTGCTCCAATCTCTCGCGAAACTCAATAACTCCTCATCACTTAATTTTTCCAAAAATGCTTTAGGACTTTTCATATCTGAATTTTCAGCAATTTCTTGCATTTTGGCTCTTAGCTCACTTACCCATTTGCTTTTTTCGCCTTCAAAAACATTTGTGATTTGCTCACCTAGTTGTTTGCCTACTAGTCCCAAATGCACTTCTAGGATTTGTCCGATATTCATACGACTAGGCACACCAAGAGGATTAAGCACGATTTCCACAGGACGACCATCTTTAGTATAGGGCATATCTACTTCTGGAACAATATTAGAAACAATCCCTTTGTTACCATGTCTTCCCGCCATTTTATCACCCACTTTTAATTTGCGTTTGGTTGCGACATAGATTTTTACAAGCTTGACAACTCCACTTGGCAAAATATCATCTTTTTCAATGATAGAAAGTTTTTCTTCATGCTCCTCACTCAAGCTTTTTTTCTGCTCTAAGAAATTGCTTTTGAGTGCATCATATTTGTTTTGAATTTCTTTGGAATAACTTTTAATTAATGTCCCCATAGCAAAACGATTGACATTTTCTAAATCAGCCTTTGGAATCACTCCACCTTTTTTATATTCTTTATCTCCTATTTTCGCTGCACTAATTAATTTTTCTTTTGAAAGAATAGAGCCAATGCGCAAAGATTCCTCTCTATCAAGCATCAATAGCTTATCGTGATGCTCCAAATCTAAACGCGCTTTTTCTTCCTCATAGGCAACGACTGCACGGCGGTCTTTGTCATAGCCTTTTTTTGTGAAAATCTTAACATCAACTACCGTTCCCTCTAAACTTGGGGGACAATAAAGAGATTTATTGACAACATGTCCGGCTTTTTCACCAAAAATTGCCCGCAATAAACGCTCTTCAGGAGTTGGCTTCACTTCGCCTTTAGGAGATGCTTTACCAACTAGAATCATTCCGCCGCTAACATAAGTTCCAATTTTTACGATTCCACTTTCATCTAGGTGTGCAAGCTCTTCTTCGCGAATATTTGGAATATCTCTTGTGATTTCCTCTACCCCGTGCTTTAATTCTCTTGCTTCAATTTCTTTTTCATAAATATGAATAGAAGTAAATGCATCGTTACGAATCAATTTCTCACTTACTACGATTGCATCTTCAAAGTTATATCCATTCCACGGCATAAAGGCAACACGAATATTTTTTCCCAACGCTAACTCACCTTGGTCCATATTTGGACCATCTGCAATGACTTGCCCAACTTCTACACAATCGCCTGCTTTGACGATTGGACGTTGGGAAAAAGAGGTATTTTGGTTTGTGCGCAAGTTTTTTTGCAAGGAATAATGGTCAATAAACGCACCATTTTCGTCCTCGCCTAAAACATAAATATTTTTGGCATCTACTTTTTCTACAATTCCTGCTCTCGTAGCTTTTGTTGCCTCCCAAGAATCTCTTGAGACAATTTTTTCAATCCCTGTGCCAACCACTGGAGCATCTGGGCACAAAAGAGGCACCGCTTGACGTTGCATATTTGAACCCATTAACGCGCGGTTTGCGTCATCGTGTTCTAAGAATGGAATCAAGCTTGCAGCTACCCCAACTACCATTCTAGGACTTAAGTCAATCAAATCCACTTTTTTGGATTCCATTAACACAATTTCGCCATCTTTTCTGACTTCAATCATTTCTTCTTTAATTGTTTGATTATTTGTCAATATTGTGCTTGCAGGCGCAATTACCGCACCCTCTTCTTGTGTAGCAGTAAGATAAACAATCTCATCAGTTACCTTGCCATCTACCACTTTACGATAAGGTGCTTCAATGAATCCTAGCTCATTGACTTTGGCATAGGTTGAAAGTGTATTAATCAAACCGATATTCTGCCCTTCTGGAGTTTCAATTGGGCAGATTCTACCATAATGTGTTGGATGCACATCTCGCACTTCAAATCCTGCTCTTTCTTTTACTAAACCACCCTCACCTAAAGCAGAAAGTCTCCTTTTGTGTGTTACTTCAGAAAGAGGATTAGTTTGATCCATAAATTGTGAAAGTTGTCCTCCGGTGAAAAACTCTAAAATTGTGCTAGTTATCATTTTGGAATTCACTAAATCGTGCGGCATAAGATCTTCCAATCCTGTGCTGATTGTAGAGAGCTTATCACGAATTGCTTTTTGCATTTTAACCAAACCTGTGTGCAATTCATTTGCCAATAATTCACCAATTGCGCGGATTCTACGATTTCCTAAATGGTCCCTATCGTCAATGCGTCCGCGTCCATTTTTGACATGAATCAAATAGCGCACAGTTTTGATAATATCTTCGTGCGTAAGAACCGTTACATAATCTGGCACACCAATGTCTAGTTTATGATTCATTTTCATTCGCCCAACACGCGTCAAATCATAACGTTCAGGGTCAAAAAATAATTGTTGCACAAACTGCTTTGCCGCTTCTTTGGTAACAGGCTCACCCGGACGCATTACTTTGTAGATACGAATCGTAGCTAAGTCGTTTTCATTGTCAATCTTTTCAGTTTGTTTCAAAAGCTTTAAAGATTCCGCATCAGCAATGAATGCGTTAATAATAGAAGCATCTACTCCTGCTGCTAAGTCATTTGCAATCACAAAATCACTAATATTCAATTCCGCTAATTTTTTTAGCTTGCTTTCATCTAGCAATGTCAAAGCGTCAAATAAAATCTCTCCACTCTCTTTGTCAATGATTGGCTCTGCTAGATAACGCTCCATAAGAATCTCTGTTGGATACTCAATCATATTGAGTTTTTCTTCTTTGAGTGCTTTTGCTTTTTTGGCAGTTAATCGCTTGCCCGCTGCAATAATTAAATTGCCTTTAGGGTCTTTAATATCAAATTCTACGCGCCCCACAAATTCCTCTGGGTCAAATGCAATGAGATATTTACCCGCTTTAGATTTGATATTTAAAAGCGGATAAAACATCTTTAAAATATCTTGGCGTGAATATCCCAATGCGCGAAATAGAATAGTAACAGGTACTTTTCTACGCTTATTTACACGCACGAACAATGTGTCTTTTGCATCATATTCAAAATAGAGCCAAGAGCCTCTATCTGGGATAATTTGCCCTGTATAGACTAATTTGTTTGAAGTGCTTGTGGATTCTTCTTCTTTAAAGATAACACCGGGGCTTCTATGCAGCTGATTAACTACTACGCGTTCTACCCCATTAATAATAAAGCTCGTCCTATCCGTCATCAATGGAATCTCACGCACAAAAATGCTTTGCTCTTTAATGTCTTTAACACCTAATTTCTCACCTGTCTTTTCATCTCTCTCCCAAAGCACCAATCGGATTTTTATTTTCAAGGGAATTGAGTAAGTCAAACCTCTCTCCATAGCCTCTCTAACGGTGTAACGTGGCTTACCATATTCACAACCCGCATATTCAAGGCTAATTCTATTTTGTGCATCGTGTATTGGGAAAATAGATTTAAACACCTTTTCAATCCCAGATTCACCATTATCTTGCGCCATTAAAAAAGTGTCATAACTATTCCTTTGTAATTGGAGCAAATTAGGAACCGCAATGTTTTGAGGGATTTTAGTAAAATCAACTCTTAATCTATTTCCGGATTTTAAACTTACTGGCATATTTATTACCTCATATATCAATGTAGAATTTTGGAAGAAAAATGAAAGGGAGATAGAATCTCCCTAAAATTATTTAATTTCGACTTTAGCACCTGCTTCTTCAAATTTAGCTTTGATTGCGTCAGCATCTTCTTTCTTAACGCCTTCTTTAACGGTAAATGGAGTTTTTTCCACTGCGTCTTTTGCTTCTTTAAGTCCAAGACCTGTTACTTCACGGACAACTTTGATAACATTGATTTTTTTATCACCGCTGTCAGTTAAGATGATATCAAATTCAGTTTTTTCTTCAGCAGCAGCTGCTCCACCACCTGCAACTGCACCAGCTACAACGGTTGGTGCGGCAGATACACCAAATTTTTCTTCAAATGCTTTCACAAGTTCTGAAAGCTCCATAACAGAAAGATTTCCGATATAATCTAATACATCTTCTTTTGAAATTGCCATAATTTTCTCCTAAAATTTTATTATGCTTCTTTTTGTTTGCGTAAATTATCCAACCCTGTAACAAAGTAACGAGCAGGAGCAGTCCAAACGGACAACAACATACCAATAAGTTCTTCTTTAGATGGTAGTTTTGAAACGGCTTCAATGTGTTTTGCATCTACGATTTCACCTTCAAAGTAACCTGATTTTACTACAAGCTTACCACCCACAGAATCTGAGAATTTGCAAATTGTTTTGGCTAAAGAAATTTGATCTTCTCCCCAAACAAAAATATTATTCTCTTTTAGCTCTAATCCTTCTACTCCGAAATTTTTAAGCGCAATCAATGCAAGCGTATTTTTGATAACATGAACTTTTACATTTTGTTCTCTTGCATTTGCTCTTAAAACTTCTAATTGCTTAACAGTCAATCCTTTATAATCACAAACTGCAATCGCATTAGATGCTTTAAATTCAGCTGTAAGATTCTCAATTAGAGCAGTTTTTTCTGCTTTTGTCATTTTAACCTCCTTTCAGACGAAAGACTTATATAGGGTTAGATTTTAAGCGTTTGCCCCCATAGTCATTAGTCTAAGATAAAAAACAAGAATAAATTATTTTAAATCCATTAATGCTTGGGCATCTAATGTTAAAGATGGACTCATTGTTAAAGACAATGTTGCATTTTTTATATATTTGCCTTTTGCACTTGCAGGTTTTTGTTTGTTGATGTTTTTTACCAATGCAACAATATTTTCTTCAAGTTTTTTTGCATCAAAACTTGCTTTACCAACAGGAGCATGCACAATACCCTTTTTATCCACACGATAATTCACTTGCCCACTTTTTGCATTGCTAACTGCTTTGGAAATTTCCATAGTAACAGTGCCTGTTTTGGGGTTTGGCATCAAACCTTTTGGTCCTAGGATTCTACCTACTTTACCCACAAGTGCCATCATATCTGGTGTCGCAATGACCATATCAAAATTCAAATCCCCATTTTTGATTTGATCTGCCAAATCCTCATCTCCTACTACATCCGCACCTGCCGCCTTTGCCTCATCTGCTTTAGCACCTTTTGCAAAAACTGCTACACGCACACTTTTACCTGTGCCATTAGGCAAAACAACCGCACCACGAATCATTTGATCTGCGTGTCTTGGATCAACACCTAAACTCAACGCAACCTCAACTGTTTCATCAAATTTAGCCGATGCTAAAGATTTAACTGTTGCAGAAGCGGTTGTAATATCGTATATTTTTTTGCAATCTACTTTATTAATGAGATTTTGCATTCTTTTTGTTAATTTTTTTGCCATATTTTATACTCCAACGCGTCTATTTAATCTACAACTTCAATGCCCATACTGCGAGCACTTCCCTCAACAATTTTAATTGCCGCTTCTTCTGTGTTTGCATTTAAATCGTCCATTTTAGTTTTAACAATATCTAAAACTTGTGCTTTTGTAAGTTTTCCTACTTTGTTTTTCAGAGGATTGTCAGAACCTTTTTGGATTCCTGCTGCTTTTTTAATTAAATCCGTAACAGGAGGTTTTTTTGTGATAAATGTAAAACTTTTATCTTGATAAACCGTGATGATTACAGGAATATTAAAATTTCCCATATCTTTTGTTTTTTCATTAAATGCTTTACAGAATTCCATAATATTCACACCGCGTTGACCTAGAGCTGGACCTACGGGTGGAGATGGATTTGCTTTACCAGCAGGGATTTGAAGCTTAAGTTCGCCAATGATTTTTTTTGCCATAACTTATCCTTGTTTTTTAGTTATTAAACTATTTTTTCCACTTGTGAATAAAGTATTTCAATAGGTGTGCTACGACCAAAGATGGAAACATTGAGTTTTAATTTTCTATGTTCCATATCATATTCTTCCACTGTGCCTGTGAAATTCGCAAAAGGACCTTCAATAATGCGGACAACCTCTCCTGCTTCAAAAATGATTTTTGGTTTGGGAGCTGCGCGATTCTGCACTTTTTCAATAATATGATTAATGTCTGCTTCACTTAAAGGCGTGGGTTTCTTTGCCTCACCGATGAAACGACTAACTTTCGGTAAAGATTGAATGGTATGCCATAAGGCAGTATCAAGATCTACTTTAATAAAAACATATCCCGGATAAAGACTTCGCTCACTAATTTTTTTCTTATTGTTCTTTACTTCAATAATATCTTCCGTAGGGACAACAATATCTGTAAGTCTCTCTTCTAAATGATGTTCTTTAACGAGATTCTCTATTCCGCGTTTTACAGCTTGTTCACTACCAAAATATGTTTGAATCGCATACCAATACAATGCCATAAACAAATCCTAAATAATTATAAAATACTTGAAACAAAACTACCAAGAATGAAATCAACTAATGCCAAAAATAGAGCAATAACCGTTACAACAACAATCACAGAAATAAAAGCATTTCTCACTTGTTCTTTTGTAGGAAAGATGACTTTGGATAGTTCTTCTTTGGATAATCTATAATAGGTAATTAGTTTTTTCATAACTTTATTTGTCTCTCTTTATTCCAAAAATGGCAGGCCAGGAGGGACTCGAACCCCCAACATTCGGTTTTGGAGACCGACGCTCTACCATTGGAGCTACTGACCTATGCTGTTTGAAATAGCCAAGGGAGAAACCCCTTAGCTTTTCAATTTCACTTCTTTGTGAATTGTATGTTTGTTTAATCTTGGGCAGAACTTTTTAAGCTCCAGTTTTTCTGTTGTGGTTTTTGCATTTTTTACAGTGCTGTAATTAATGTCCCCGCATTCAGAGCATTTGAGTCCGATTTTTACACGATTACCTTTAGCCATAATTTAGCCTATTCAATAATTTTTGTAACAACACCTGCACCCACAGTTCTACCACCTTCACGAATCGCAAAACGTGTTCCATCTTCAAGTGCAATCGGATTGATTAACTCAACAGTGATTTTAATGTTATCACCCGGCATTACCATTTCTACACCCTCTGGTAATGCAATAGAACCTGTAATATCTGTTGTTCTCACATAAAATTGTGGTCTATAACCATTAAAGAATGGTGTATGCCTTCCGCCCTCATCTTTAGAGAGAACATAGATTTCACCCTCAAATTTTTTATGTGGAGTAATAGAAGATGGCTTACATAGAACCATACCTCTTTCAACTTCTTCTTTTTTAGTCCCTCTTAACAAGACTCCAACATTATCTCCAGCTTCACCTTGGTCAAGCTCTTTTCTAAACATTTCAACACCGGTTACGGTTGTTTTTTGTGTTGGACGAATCCCTACGATTTCAATTTCATCACCAACTTTTACAATACCTCTTTCGATTCTTCCTGTAACAACAGTTCCACGACCTGCAATAGAGAATACATCTTCAATTGGCATCAAGAAAGTTTTATCTGTTTCACGGACAGGAGTTGGGATATATTCATCTACCGCGTCCATAAGTTTCATAATTTTTTCACTCCATTCACCTAGAGTGCCTGATTTTGCTTCTTCTAGTGCTTTAAGTGCTGAACCTGCTACGATAGGTGTATCATCGCCGGGAAACTCATAACTTGAAAGAAGTTCTCTGATTTCCATTTCTACTAGCTCCAACAACTCTTCATCATCTACCATATCTTGTTTATTCATAAAAACAACAATATAAGGAACACCAACTTGACGAGACAATAAGATATGCTCTCTTGTTTGTGGCATAGGACCATCTGCAGCAGAAACTACTAGAATTGCGCCGTCCATCTGCGCTGCACCTGTAATCATGTTTTTAACATAGTCCGCGTGTCCGGGACAATCTACGTGTGCATAGTGTCTTTTTTCTGTTTCATACTCAATATGTGAAGTTGCAATGGTAATACCGCGCTCTTTTTCCTCTGGAGCGTTATCAATATTATCATAATCTTTCATTTCTGCTAGACCTTTTGTGGATAGAACAGCAGAAATCGCAGCACTTAAAGTTGTTTTGCCGTGGTCAACATGCCCAATTGTTCCAATATTTACATGAGGTTTAGACTTAACGTATTTTTCCTTAGCCATAAGCTTCTCCTAAATTTAAGTTAAATAGCGGTAATTCTACACTATTTTTACCAATTTTAAAATTAAGAATCGTAACATTTTCTACAATTCTATCACTAATGTTTGAAAAACTGGAGCCCATAAGCGGGATTGAACCGCCGACCTCTTCCTTACCAAGGAAGTGCTCTGCCACTGAGCTATATGGGCATAATAATTAAAAAGTGTCTTGCTGATTAAAAAAGATTTCGCAGAATCAGCTCCCAGTATGGAGCGGGAAACGGGGCTCGAACCCGCGACCCTCAGCTTGGAAGGCTGATGCTCTAGCCAACTGAGCTACTCCCGCACGGCTATGGTGGTGAGACGTGGATTCGAACCACGGAAGTCATAAACAGCAGATTTACAGTCTGCCCTCGTTGGCCACTTGAGTATCTCACCCCAATTTTAAATATTCATAAAAACTGGTCAAACACTGAAAAATTATATAAATTTATGGAGCTGGCAAAGGGACTCGAACCCCCGGCCTGCTGCTTACAAGGCAGCTGCTCTACCAACTGAGCTACGCCAGCACTCTACATTTTAAAAATAAAAATGAGATGAGATTCTACTACTTTTTATTTTAATTGTCAATACTTTTGTTTTAAATTTATGTATAATTGCGCCGCTTCAACTTAAGCAAAAATGAAGTTGAAGTTAAGTCTTTTAAAGGAATTTCTACATTTATGAAACTAAAACACAAAAATCTTCACCCAAGAGGGTTTAGAAAGAAGTATTTTTCACTTGCGGCGATTTTAGCACTCAATAGCGCACTACTAGCACAGAGTCAAAATATCGCCCTAGCTGAAAAATCTCAAGAGGCAGAATCTCAAAGCCTTAAGCTTTCTATCACCCACACAGAAGAGTTTGTGGAGAATGAGGATTTTAAAGAAGAATTCAGCGCAGAGGAGATTCAACAATCCAATGCTCAAAATATCTACAACTTTTTAAATCAACATTCTCTACTTAAAATTACAGCAAATTATGGTAATCCCTATACTGCAAACATTGATTTGCGCGGCTTTGGACAGAATGCGCATAAGAATCTTGCTATTATCGTAGATGGAATGCGTTTAAATAATATTGATTCCACTCCTGTGTCCTTGAGTGCTATCCCGCTAGATTCTATCCAAAAAATAGAAATTATTAGAGGCAAAGGCACGACAAAATACGGAAATGGCGCGGTAAGCGGAATCCTAAAAATCACTACCACCCGCAAGGCAGGCGGTGCATTGAATATGGGTTATGCGAGTTATGAGACATTGGGTTCTCAAATTTTTTCACGTTATGTGGGAGATACTTTGAATATTGGAGTGTATGGGCAATACCAACACAACGAGGGTGCAAGAAAAATTACACAAGGGAGCGAAGAAAAAGACGGAAGCTATAATAAAAATGGTGGAATCACAGCCTTTTACTACCCTAATGATTCTACACTTTTAAAATCAAACCTCAATTATTCCAAATATGCTATCAAATACGCAAGCCCTTTGACAAAACAACAATTTGATTCAAATCCTACACAAGCACCGCTTCCAAGTGAGTTGGGTGGAGATACTTTCACGCACCAAAAGCGTTGGGATTTGGGTTATAGTTTAGGCTTCACGCACTTTGGAGATTCTGGAATCATAACTGATATTAATTTCGGAGGAAATAGAAATGAGAGTGAATATGTGAATTATAACAATAACAACGATGGCAAAGGAATCTTTGGAGATTTTAACTTTCAATTTAAAAACTATTCTTTTATGGCAGAAATTGGCGGGGGGCTAAATACCAACGAGCGAGTGCAAAACCGCTCCACAAAGGCGCAAGTAGATGAAATGCTACTTTATTTAAATGGTGAAAAATACTTTAGCAATTCTAGTTTTAATGGAGGAATCTCCGCACAAAGAGTGATTTCCAAACTACAAGAAAGCAATGCAGAAAATCTACTAGGAGGAGAGATTGGAATCACTCATAATCTAACGCCTTTAACCTCGCTTTTTGCCTCTTATTCTCGCAGTTTCATAGTGCCTAATGTGGATTATATATTTGATTGGCAGGGACATATTAATCATCTCATAGACACAGCGACTTTTGACACTTATCAAATCGGCACAAAAAGTGTATTTGGAATCCACGAGTTAAGCGGGAATCTCTTTTATATTTTAGGTAGAGATGAAGCCTACTTTGAGCCGATAACTTATAGCAATCAAACTCTTGATAAGACGCGCAGAATCGGAGGAGAAGCGAAATTTACCACGCATTTTAATGCGCAAATCTATTCTAGCCTAGCCTATGCCTATGTTGATGCGACAATGCGTGGCAATGGGGGGTATAAGGGCAATACGATTCCGGGCGTCTCCAAGCATACGCTAAGCACAAGTCTCAACTACTTACCTATCACGCAATTAAATCTTGGAATCTCTTATAAATATGGCTCTAGGGCGTATGATTACAACGACTTTGATAATGTTTTAACCAAATCCCCTAATTATCAAAGCCTCAATTTAACCGCAAGTTACAAACTCAAAGACTTTGAAATTTATGGCTTTGTGCAGAATCTTACCAACCATAAAAATGCGATTGTTGTGGGTGGTAAATATTACCCTTATGAGTTTGAGCGCACTTTTGGTGGCGGTATAAAATACACTTGGTAAGATGATGATTGCTTTACGACTCTATCTTGCTTATAAGCTTTTAAACTCCATATTCTTGGGGGTTTCTTTGGGGACTATTTTCACAATTTACGCGCCTTTAAACCCCAAAATTTATTCGCTAGGCGGAATCGCACTTGCATTAGGGGCATTTATTTTAAGCCTTTTTTATAGCAAGTTACTCAATCTAAAGCCTTATAAAAAAATTCTTTTAGGGTTAGAGATTCTGCCTTTTTTCTATCTTTTTGCTTATTTGCTTTTTCCTAATACCTTTTTTGGCGCACTGATTGTTTATACGCTCTATCAAATAGGCTTTATTTTTGGGGATTATTTAGGACGCACAGAGACGCTACTACTGCCACGCAAAACGATTCTTTCACATCTAGACAAGCGCAAACAAATTGGCTATCTTTTGGGGCTTGTAATTGCATTTATTTTTTACACTATTTTAGAATTTTTTGGAATCTTGCAAAAGGAATCCCAAATTTATGCGATACATTTTTTACTACTTTTGCTACAATGCGCTGTGTTTTTAACACTTTTTTCCGCCTTTAGGCAAACAAGGACAAACAAATGGAATCCCAAGACTTAAAAGCCACTTATCGCGAGATTTTCAAAACAAATTTAATCCGAATTTGCCATTCAAACCAAGCCTATATTAAGGACTACAAATTACAAAAGAAACTCAAAGTGCAATTAGATTCCACTCTACGATTCCATAAACTCCACTCCAAACGCCCTATAAACTTGCTTTTTTATTCTCCGCTTACCCTAGAGTTTGACATAAGGAAACTTTTAAGATTCTATCGCAAAAAAAGAAATGTAAGGATTTTTTTACCAAAAATGGGTGGAGAGAGCTTTAAGGCGGTGCGATATAGACTTCCTTTGCAAAAACAATCTTTTGGCGTGTATGAACCTAGTGATTCTGCACTTTGGGCTAAAATGGATTGCGCTATCGTTCCTGTGCTTGGCGTGGATAAAGAGTTGCGGCGCATAGGATTTGGCAAAGGAATGTATGATAGATTCTTTGGCAAGAATCCCAAAAAAATTCCAAAGATAATTTTCGTTTCGCGCAATTTCAATTTCGTTCCACAAACCATCACAGAATCCCACGACATTAGAGGAGATTGTTATCTCACCCCACACCAAACGATTTATAAGCGTGGCTTTGCGTCCTTTTGGATTCATCATTTTTCATAGCACAGCAACTTAAGAGAAATTTAAAGAATTTGTAATGTATATTTGTGTGAGTATTCACACCCACTAAAGCACAAATTCAAAATGTTGAATCCAGCGACTCTCAAACCACTTAAACTTTTTATTAACAAAAAAGAGTAAAATTAAACTCTAAAAATTTGGATTATCCAAAGCAAATTGACACAATATCATCAACCACTAGGGCAATAAATTATAAAATTAAATCAAGTTTCTTTAAATCATAATAAAAATTTATTTAAATTCTTGTTTTCCTAGTGAGTTTCAAGGACATAAAATGGTTATATGGGTTATTACAAGTTCCGTTATTTCAGCTTTGCTTGCAGGAGGTGGTAGCTATCTCATCTCTCGCAAACTCTCGCGTGCAGATTCTAAAGTGCTACTAGAACAAGCAAAGGCAAAAGCAAAGGTGATAGAATATGAGGCAGAAAAATTCCTCCAAGAATCTAAAATCAAAGCAAAAGATATTGAGATAGAAGCAAAAGAAAAATGCGACAAAGAGAGTGCAAGAATCCTCAAAGAATATGAGTTAAATTTATTGAATTTTGAGAAAGAAAAACTAAGAGAATCGCAACTTATTGAAAAAGAACTTTGTAAGCTAGACAATGAAAAACAAAATCTTAGCAGAGACCGCAACGCATTTTTTGAGGAACAAAATGCGCTAAAAAAACTCAAAAATACCTATCAGCAAAAGCTAGAAGAACTCACAAAAAATCTATCCAAAGTTGCTTATCTCACCAAAAATGAAGCAAAAAATATGCTCTTAGAACGTATCAAAGAAGAAGCGAAACGCGAATGCGCCAAAATCATTAGAGAAGAGGAACTCCACGCTAAAGAAGAAGCAAAGGCAAAAGCAAACTATATCTTAGCAGTTGCAACTTCACGTTTTGCAGGAGAGTTTGCTGCAGAGCGTCTAATCCATACAATCGTCTTGCCAAGTGATGATATGAAAGCTAGAATTATCGGTAAGGAGGGGCGCAACATCAAATGCCTAGAAATGATTTGTGGGGTGGATATTATCATTGATGACACGCCCAATGTGATTATCGTAAGCTCTCACAACCTCTACCGACGCGCGATTGCAGTAGAGACTATCAATCGCTTAGTAGAAGACGGGCGAATTCAACCTGCAAGGATTGAAGAAATCTATCAAAAATGCTTTAACGATTTTGAAGAAAATGTCTATCAAGAGGGCGAACGCGTTGTGTTGGACTTGGGCTTAAATGGAATCCACCCAGAGATTAAAAGGCTCATTGGTAAGTTGCGCTATCGTGCAAGCTATGGGCAAAATGCTCTTACACATAGCTTGGAAGTTGCGAATCTAGCGGGAATTATTGCAGCGGAATTGGGCGGAGATTGTATGCTTGCCACACGCGCAGGGTTATTGCACGATATTGGCAAAGCCCGCACACACGACTTTAAAGGCACGCATGTGGAATTAGGGGCGGAGATTGCAAGGAGATATAACGAGCATCCTGTGGTGCTTAATACGATTCTTTCTCATCACGGCGACGAGGAGATTAAAAGCATAGAAGCTGCAGCTGTCTGTGCAGCAGACGCTCTCTCTGCTGGGCGTCCGGGAGCTAGACGCGAAGTGCTAGAAAACTATCTAAGGCGTGTCAGCGAGATAGAAAAAATCGCCACTTCCAAAATGGGAGTTTTGCACGCTTATGCAATCAATGCGGGACGCGAAGTGCGCGTGATTGTCAAATCAGACGATATTAGTGATGAGGAATCCTATCTCCTTGCCAAAGAAATCGCCAAAGAAATAGAATCACAAGTGCAGTATCCGGGCGAAGTCAAAGTCAGTGTGATACGCGAAACAAGAGCTTATGCGGTAGCGGGGTAAGAATATCAAGCCAAACAAATGAAGCAATCCAAAAGTTCAGTTCAGCCCTATTCAAAAAATCAATCCTCTATTTTTGCTCTTAAATATCTTTTCTTAATTTACTATACACTCAATATTCCATTCTCGTAATAACCTATCATACTTACGATTTTAATTGCATTTTATCTCCTTAGATTCTATTCTTTAAAGGCATTCACAGCGTCTATCACTATGCCTACTTGCTCATCACTCATCACAGGACTTATAGGCAAGGATAGCACTTCTTTGTGAATACGCTCGGTAATGGGCAGATTCAAATGATTATATTGCTTGTAAGCCTGCTGCTTGTGCGGTGGGATAGGATAATGGATAAGCGTTTGGATTCCACTCTGACTCAAATGCTCTTGCAAACGCGCGCGATTTTTTGTGCGCACGACAAAGAGATGCCACACCGCCCCCTCCTCGCTTTGAACCTGCGGGAGGATAATACGCTCGTTTTGAATCTGCTCTCTATAAACTCTCGCAATCTCTTGTCGCCGCTTATTATCCTCATCAAGGATTTTAAGTTTGAGGCGCAAAAATGCCGCTTGGACTTCATCAAGCCTAGAATTTAGCCCTGCATAGAGGTTTTCATATTTGATATGTGAGCCATAATTCCCTAATGCGCGGATTCTCTGTGCCAAAGCTTCATCATTTGTAACCACACAGCCACCATCGCCTAATGCACCTAAATTCTTACCCGGAAAAAATGAGAATCCACTCACATCGCCCAAACTCCCTACTCTCTTGCCTTGATAGATTGCGCCATGCGCTTGTGCAGAATCTTCTATAATTTTTAAATCATATTTTTGCGCTAAATCCCAAACTTTCTGCATTTCCACCGCCTGTCCATACAAATGCACGACAAGAATTGCTTTAGTTTTTGGTGTGATACGCTCCTCAATCAAATCCACATCAATATTATAAGTCTTTAAGCTTGGTTCTACAAGCACAGGTGTGCAGCCATTATCAGTGATTGCCAAAATGGAAGCGATATAGGTATTTGCAGGGACGATAATCTCATCGCCCACGCCAAATCCAAATGCTTTAATACTAAGTCGCAAAGCGTCCAAACCATTTGCACAACCTACACAATAATTTGTCCCACAATACGCGCTAAACTCACGCTCAAAGGCTTTGCCTTGCTCGCCCAAAACATACCAACCACTCTCTAGCACTTCGCAAAAAGCAGATTCCATCTCTGCACTCAATCTTTGATTTATTGCTTTGACATCAAGAAAGGGAACCATTTGCAAACCTTTTTACCTTAAACTTTTCAAGCACTTGCATTATCTTTCTCCTTATATAAGCGCGAATTAAGCGGTGCATTTCTTTTGAGCTGGGAGACAAGTGGGGGGGGGCAGAATATACTAAAGGTGAGTGTTGCACACTCTCTCCCCAATTCACGCACATTACATTTTCTACCTCTTTAAAAATATTACGATAGCGAGGGGTAATCAAAAGCGGATTGTGAGGGGAAAGAATCTTCGCATATCCTCCCATACCTCCGTGTGAGCCGATGATATTGCGACACCGACTTAAAAGATACAAATCCAAATAGCCCTGACTTGGGTTATTCACATCGCAGATTCTATAAGTTTTGCCCTTAAGCAGTGGGACAATCTGCTCTTTGACAAAAGCTAAATCATCGCTGAAGAGATAAAAGCTACTTTGTGGGTGCAAAAGACATATTAGCTCTATGCTTTTGGCAAAATACTCATTGCTCGTAGGATTGCCATAAGCAATATGAGGCTGGGATAAATCCCCTCGCCTGATATGCACCCCACAAGGAGAGGGAGAAGATTCTATCTCTTGGAGCAATGCGGCAAAAGGTGTATTGCCCTCTTGTAATTCTTGTGGCTTAAAATGCTCCCTTAAAAGCCCAGCATAACGTGTATCAAACACTCTGCCTAAATATCCTCCAACATAAAGCGGGG
Organism: Helicobacter ganmani; assembly: GCF_003364315.1. Taxonomy (NCBI): domain Bacteria; kingdom Pseudomonadati; phylum Campylobacterota; class Epsilonproteobacteria; order Campylobacterales; family Helicobacteraceae; genus Helicobacter; species Helicobacter ganmani. Next base: position 43,355 of record NZ_NXLS01000008.1, read on the forward strand.
GCTGACACATAATCACATCATTGTCATCTACAAAATAATGTTTCCTATAATGAGCCACTTCTTCTTTGCTTGCAATTTTTAGAGACAACGCAGGAAAGGCTTTAGGAATATCAAAGCTCACATCATAAACTTTATCATAACTTTTACTTGGATTGAAGAACCCTTTGCCACTTTCCTCAAACCAGCTTAAATCATATTTGACTTTTATGCCTTTTTCCTCAAACGCAAGCCCAAGCGTAATAAAAGCAATTTGACTTGCTATCCCGCCATCTACTCCAATAATCACTAAATTATCTTTCATTATTATCCTTTTATCATCAATGTAATTAAAAGTATGCAAAGCACAAGAGATAGAGCAAAGGTAGCATTAAAGGCTCTTTTGTATTTCTTATATTTACGATAAATTTTAGTATGTGCTTCATCAAGGATTTCAAGAGATTCTATAAGCTTCAAATAATCCTTAAACTCAAAGTTGTAGAGTTCTTTTAACTTCTGCGCACCCTCTTTGCTTGCATAAGATTCCATAATTTGATGATAACCCCACATTCTGTTTAACTCTATGGGCGAGAGAAGTGCGACTCTCCCTAAGAAATACTCCAAAATTGACGCATTGGGGGTAATATTGAGTATTTTAATTTCCCTAGAAAAAACACTTTTGCATAATTCCTCCGCTCCAGCGATATTTTTAAGCTCTAAAAAAGTATCCATTAGTTTAGATTTCTCCATATTTTCGCGTTTAAATGTATTTCCGTTGAGTGCGCTAATATTGTTCGTGCGTTCGTCAAAACGATAAAGCACAAGAATTTCATCAAGAAGCACGACCCCCCCCCGTAGAAGTAATTTTATGTGCATTTGCACATCTTGGTGGTTACACATTGCCCTATCTAATGGATAGAGAATCTCTGCAAAATCTGACTTTCTTAGAGCCATACCCGGTGAAGTCAGAGCATTACCTACCATAAACAAATGATGTAAAAGCTCGTATCTGCTTCTTCGTGCTACCTCAAGGATTTCTAACTTTTGATTATCCTTATCTATTTTCATTAGCTGTGGATAAATCGCTTTTGCATTAGGATTTTGTTCTAAGCTTTGGTGCAAGATTTCTAGCGCATTTGGCTCTAGCATATCATCAGTAGCTAAAAATACGAGATATTCTCCGCTTGCATTTTCAAAGGCAGTATTTAAACTTGCATTAATACCTTGATTATAAGGGTGTTGGACTAGCTTTATACGCGCATCTTTGCACTTTAAAATCTCCTGCACATTTCTATCAGTAGAGCAATCATCTACGATGATACATTCAAAATCACTAAAACTCTGCGCTAGAATGGATTGTATAAAGAATCCAACAAACTTCTCGTGATTAAAACTCGGGGCTAAAATAGAGATTTTAGGAGACATTAAGGCTCTTTCCTTTTAATTTGCAAATAAAGGAGGAATTATACAGAAAATAAGATTATATATCTATTTTTTGTGCGATAATCTTAAAGCCATCAATGCCCGATAGAATAAACTCATTCTCACTTTCCTCAAAGACATTTGCTCCGATAAATTCCTCGCTTAAAATGCTTTTTGCCACCCTCACACCCTTTAAACTCGGGAGCTGATATTCTCTAAAGATAAAGGCTCTTAATTGATTATGGATTTGAAAACTTGTTTTTTTAAGATTTATGTTGATATTTTTCACATCAATCTCTGTGCGTGAAAAATAGCACGATTGCGTAAAATCTTGCTTGGTGCGCTTAAAGCCACCTGTAAGCAAAGAATCCACATTTTCTTTAAGTAATAAAAAGCCTTGCGCCAAATATTTAAAATACAAATCCCGCGCACTCTCTTGCAAGCCTAGTTCAAAAATTCTTTGCGCGATAATATCTCCTGTGTCAATGCCATTATCAATACAATGCAAAGTAACACCGCTTGTGCGCTCACCATTTAAAATCGGTGTGATAGAAGTATAAACGCCCTTATATTTAGGCAAGGCGGAGAAGTGGATATTATAAAGCCTCTTGCTAGCAAATTGCTCTACTTTAAGCAGTCTATCAAATTCTAAAGAGAGGAAAAGCACATTTGGGATTTGCTGCACTTGCTCTAATGTGCAGACAGGGATACTTGTTTGTAAAGCATATTTTAAAAGCGAGGGTTGCCAAGTGTCTATGCCCACATCATCACGATTTGGGATTATACAAATCTCATCGTGAGCAAATTTTGAGCGCAAAAGTTTAAGCGCATTAAGCGCAATCGCATTTTTGCCTGCAATACACACTTTGAGATGATTGAAATTATTTGGGAATCTTACGCGCATAGCTTAAGCTCCCCACGCACAAGATTTGCCCTTTTAAGAGAGCAAATAGAGAAAAATATTACTCTATTATCCCCCCCCCCCCCGATAAGTCGTAGTTTTTTGAATCTCTCACTCATTGCTAAAGATTCTACAATTTCTACTTTTGTAGGGATTTTGAAAGCTGCAAGTTTATCTTTACAATACATTCTAATGATTTTTTTTAATTGGATATTATTTAAAAGAGCATTAGTTTGACTAAGCACTATTTTCACACTCACACTTTGCCCTGTAATCGCATTAGATTCTCCATAAACAAGACAATCTTGAATATAGGGCATTTTTAGCAATATTCCCTCTATTTCTTGAGGCAGCACTTTTTCGCCCCCAACATTTATGACTTCTTTAGCTCGTCCTATAATCTTTATATACTTTTGCCCCTCTTCCTCTCTCACTTCTACTAAATCCCCCGTAGCAAAATATCCTTGCTCATCAAAGACACTATTATCCGCGTTAAGATAGCCAAGTGCTTGTGTGGGGGATTTGATAAAAAGCTCATTATTGACAATCTTATAAGAAGCATTGACAATTTTAAAAAACTCTTGCATATTTTTTGTTTTCATTGCATTGGTTTCGCTTGTGCCAAAGCCTTGTTTAAAGTTCGTATGGGGCAATGCTTGGTGCAAAGATGCTAAGAGTGCTTCACTCATTGGCTCACTACCATAAATAACTAACTTTAAGGAATCTAAATCATACTTGGTTATATCTGATAAAAGCAAAAGCCTAAGCAATGTCGGTGAAGCGGGTAAAATCTCAATCTCATATTGCTTTAGAGCACTTAAAATAAATTGTGGCTGCCTTTGCTTAGGGATTACCAAAGTCCCACCTCCACCTAGAGTATTGCACACCACGTCAATACCTGCAATATGGTCAGGTAAATACACGCTTAGCACCCTTAGAGGGTTTGCTTTTTTTGCACTATATGCTGCAAGGAAAGTATCTAAACTATGCACGATAGCCTTTGGTTTGCCTGTGCTGCCACTTGAAAAGAGAATTAACCCGCTTTGCTTAGAATCTTTCAAAGATTGGAGTAATTCATATTTTTGAGAATCTACGCGCTTAATTGCTCCATTATGGACTTGTAATATAAATTCAATACCAAATTCACCCACATCAAAATCCATATTTCTAGGAAGAATGGGCACAATAATACATTTTTTGCGATAAAGAGCAAAAAAATAAGTGATTTGCGCAAAGCTATAATCTCCCACTATTGCCACAATACTACCTTGTGGTATCTGCAAGGATTGTCTTTTAGATTCTATACTTTGAAGTAAAGCTGCATAGGTATAAGATTTATCATCGCAAATAAAAGCAATATTTTCTTTAAAATAGGATATTCGCTGCAAAAAATCAGGCATTTACCCCTCCTAGATAGATTACCTGCCCTGTAATAAAATGACTTTTTTCATCACAAAAAAATTCAATCACATTTAAAACATCTTCAAAGCTTCCAAATCGCTTGATAGCCTGTTGATTTAAAAGAGAATCCATTTTTGCCTTTGGCACATTTTTGATTAAATCTGTTGGCACAGGCGTAGGACCCACAGCATTAAGCGTAATACCAAACTCGCTTAATTCTTTTGCCACAACTTGCGTGAGATTGACTAAAGCCGCCTTCGAGGCAGCATAAATCGCCTCTCCCTCTAATCTTAGGGGCGTTGCTATGGTAGCAAAATTGACAATCCTATAAGGCATAGTGCGCTTAAAATCTGCATTGTGTTTTTTAGAATCTTGCACCATTACCTTAGCCACTTCGCGTAAAAACAAAAAACTCCCAAAAACATTGGTATTAAAAATATTTTGCATTGTGCTAAAAGGTGTAGTAAGAATATGATTCATAGAGGCAATGCCAGCATTATTAAGCAAAACATCAATTTTTCCAAATTCTTTTTTTACTTCTCTAATCATTGCTACTACTGCCTTTTCATCACTCACATCAAGCTCAAAATGCCTATAATTGTGAGATTCTATACTTCCTTTTCCACGAGAGCAACCGCACACGATATGCCCTTGTTGCAAATAATATTCACTTAAATCCTTACCGATGCCCTTTCTAGTGCCTGTTATAACAATAACTTTATTCATTAACTTGAACTTTTGTGAGGATATAAGAAGTGAGTGTTGCCACATCTTTAAAAGGTGAGTTTCTCGCACTCATCGTTTTTTCATCAGCTAAGACAATATGGATATTTAAAGCACTTAGCATTTCTTCTAAATCTGCGATAAAACTCACAAGTGCCAAAGAATCTAAATGTCCATCTATGCCATAAATTTTTGTTTCTAATGTAGGCGTTTTAAGCTCATCGTGCTGTATTTCATCAGCGAGATTTCTTAAGGCTTCAAAAATCACATTTTGTATTTTTTCTTTCATTTATTCTCCTTTTGATAAATTTGATAAATGTGGGGGCAGAAATGCCACAAATGCCTTAGGTATAGCCTTAAAATCCTCTTTAGAGAGACTAAAGTAAAAATTGAGTGCATCTTGGGCAATAATTGTTGCTCCAAATCGTTTATGAAATGCTACGACTTGCGTATTTGCCTTTCTCACATCAAAACGCGCATTAGCAAATCCAAGTGTATAAAACCCAAAAGCATATAAGCAAAGTGCGGATTCTATGGCAGTGTAGCTTGGTGCGTCATCTTTGATAATCCAACTTCCCCAACAAAAACTATCTTCTTTAAAGTCATAGATTCGTATCGCTCCAAAAGATTGCTCTTCTAAGGATTGGATAATAAAGTAAAACTCTTTGCCTAAAGCCTCACGTTTTTTATACTCTGCTATCCATTGCTCTTGTGATGAGATTCCACCTGTGGTTTGCGTTAAAAATTGTGCCTTTTTATCACTCCGTAGAGAATAAATAAAACCCGCATCACTTAAACAAACTAAGCGCAGGGAAATATGTTTGCCTATGAGCGGAAAGGTATATGTGTTCATCACATCGCCTTCCCATGGTTATTTACTCTGTTATTTATAGCTTGATATGAGTTTTTGGGATTTTTAGATTTTATTTTAATATTTGAAAGAGTAGCAAATAAGGGATTATTTATAACGCCCCCCCCCCGCAAGGTAATTTGAGGGATAATCGTACAGTCATCGCCCACATCTTTAGTTACAACTGCACCTGCGGCAATAGTAGCACGCTCGCCAATGATGATTCCGGGCAATATCACCGCTCCCGCCCCGATACTCGCGCCCTTTTTGATAAGCGTTTTTGCAAAAGTGCTAGGATATTGCTTAGAGCGGGGATATTTATCATTAGTAAAGCTTACATTTGCGCCGATAAAAACATCATCTTCAATTGTGATTCCGTCCCATACCTGCACACCGCATTTTATCGTTACATTATTGCCGATTTTCACATCATTTTCAATGAAGCAATGCGAACAAATATTGCAATTCTCGCCGATTATGGCATTTGGTAGCACTACGCAAAACTGCCAAATTTTTGTATTCTCACCTATATTTTTACTTTGCACATCAGAGAGAGGGTGTATCATTGCTATCCCTTCCAGCAATTTTACTCAATTGTTTTAGCAGAGATTCACTCAATCTACTCCCAATTCCACTTGCCAAAATAATCATATAAGTTTTCATTATCTTTGCCTTATTGCTCCAAACTTTTTAGAATTTGTATTTGAGATATTATCATAAAATTTTAATAATTTAAATATAACTAGAAGTGTTTTGTCTTGTGAGAAAATGCGGATAATTTCATAAAAGTTTTTGTATAATGTGATTTGATAAATGCAAATTAGGAAAAATGATGAATTATGAATTGATAGACTTTGTTGATTTTAGCGATGAAAAAGGTTCTTTGGTTGCGTGTGAGTATCAAAAAAACTGCCCTTTTGATATTAAAAGAGTGTTTTATATCTTTGATGTGAATCCTAATGCGATTAGAGGGCGACACGCCAATAGAGATTCTGAATTTTTATTTGTTGCTCTTAATGGTAGTTGTAAAATAAAAATTGATAATGGCAAGATTCAAGAAACGCTTATACTTAATAACCCAAAACAAGGCTTATATGTAGGTAAAATGCTATGGAAAGAAATGTTTGATTTCTCCAAAGGTTGCGTGTTGCTTGTGATGAGCAATACACCTTATAATAAAGGCGAGTATATTAATGATTATATGATGTATGCTCATAAAGTATCGGGGGGGGGGCATAAGATAAACCTTGTTGTTCCCTTAAGTTTCAATGTGGCTTAAGGTTACAAGATGAATTATAAACTTCTCTCACTCCAAACCATAGGCGATGAAAGAGGCAAATTAGTATCCTTAGAATCTCTTAAAAACTTGCCCTTTGCTATAAAAAGAGTGTATTATATGTTTGATACATCGCCTGATGAGCCGCGAGGATTCCACGCTCACAAAGAACTAGAACAACTTGTCATTGCCATAGATGGCGCGTGTGAGTTTGTGCTTGATGATGGTAAAAGCAAAGAATCTGTATGGCTTAATCGCCCTGATTTTGGGTTGTATATTGGCAAAAATATGTGGCGAGAAATGCGGAACTTCTCTTATGGGTGCAAACTAATGATATTGGCAAGTGATTATTATGATGAGAGTGAGTATATTAGAGATTATGCAGAGTTTTTAGAAATAATAAAAAGGGTATAAGAGCAAATCATAGACATTTTTTGAGATAAACGCTTTGGAGCTTTATTTTCTTTTCTTCATTCTGTCTATGAAGCAAAATCTGCGGTAGGCTCATTTTTAAAATATTATGATATTTTATATAATGTAATGGCAAAAAAATACAGATATAGACTTTATTTTTCGTCCTCACCCATTGCTTTTTGCGCAATTATCTAAAGAAGATTGTTGGGGAGAGACAAAAATACAAGTATATTTTGATAAAGTCTGTGCTTTAAATAATGTTGCTTACTCTACACACAGAGCAATGTTGGACAGAGTTTGGGAAAAAATGTGTCGGGGTGCATTATGGAATCTATAATGCAAAAGATTTAGATACATTTATAGAATCTGTGAGAAATGGACAAGATGCACTCAAAGAGCATAGAATAGCTTTTGCCAAAAATGAAGTGATGATAAACTATCCCCACACCACGCAAAAAATCTATGAAAATTTAGTGCAATCTATTTTTGACAAGAAAGAATAAATAACTACTGCTCAATTCTCCTAACCAATCTCGCGGGATTTCCTGCGATAAGAGAATCTGCCTCAAAAGATTGTGTTACCACACTTCCAGCTGCTACTACACAACCTCTGCCAAGTTTTACGCCTTTAAGAATAATGACATTATTACCAATGAAACAATCATCGCCTATATCAATATCTGCGCTTTTTATCGCATCGTAATTACTTCTCTCTTTTATTCTAATGCCGTGAAAATCAGCATTTAGAGCTTGAAAATTTACTCCAATAAAGCAGTTTTCACCTATTGTAATCTTATGTCTTAAAGCAGTGAGGGCAAAATTATTATTAATATATGTTCGTTTTTTAACAATTATATACCCCCCCCCCGCACATCAATATAATTATGACAAGTATAAAAATAAGCGGAAGGAAAGTATCCTAAATGCACCTCACTATCAATATGAATTTGCCCATCACTTTGATGATTGCCCAAACGATGAAATAAAGTTGGAGAGAGAATCTTAAAATCTCCCTGCACCTTAACATTAGATAAGATATACCTATAATACCAAATCTTTAATCTCTGAATAGGCTTTAGTTGCCTTAATCTCCGTGCCAATTTAGCAATACTCATTTTTTCCCCTTAAACTTTTGTGGCATAAAATTATAGAATCTAAGCTTAAGATTCTATAAAAATTCGCTGTTAATTACTTCAAGCTGGAGTTTATCTAAAGTTTTATTAAAATTATCATTTCGGCATAAAATTGGGCAGTTCTTACAATCAATACTCTCATACACTTCTCTTATCCTGCTTCCTCGCCAAATCTCCTCCAAACTCTGCTCTCTTAAATCTCCGAGCAAATGTGCAGGGCTTTGACGGAAGTGCAAACAAGCCCAAACTTTGAAATCCGCACTGATACAAGTGCTAAAAAACATTCCGTGGCATTTCTCATAGCCACGATTAGCCGCATTGTGCATTTGATTATATTTTTGATAACTTGCTAGGATTTTAAAATCCGCTTCTTCGTATTTATTTTGCAGTTCCAAAAGGATTGGGGCAATATCAAAAGTATCGCCGGTAAATGGGCGAAACTGCACAAAATCAATGCCTTTTTGTCTTTTGGTAATATCTTTTATAAGCTTCACAAAGCTTTCCATATCCTCTCGCGTCTCTTGGCTTGTTAAAAATCCTATCCCAAAGCTAATTTTAGAATCCATTTGTGTTTTTATCCTTGCAAACATCTCAATATTCTCTAAAGTTTTAGCGAAATGATGAGGTTTCATTCCGTGTATTTTCTCATACATTGGCACACTTCCCGCATCAAGGGAGATTCTAAAATACTCCAAATTCTGTGCAATCACACGACACTTTTGCTCATCAAGCAATCCACCATTAGAATTGCACCCGATATTCATTCCTGCGCGTTTTATCTCCTCTATCGCATAACTAAAATGTGGGCTTAGAGTCGGCTCGCCTCCGCCAGATAGAATCACGCCCTTATTCTCAAGACTTTTTAGTCCTGCAATAATCACATCAATTTGCTCCTTGCTTAACTCTGCATTGTTTTCATTATGCCCACAGCAACCCGGACAGCGGTGATTGCATTTATTTGTCAAATCTAACTCGGTAACAACAAGTGTTTTATGCGCATTCATAAAATAATCAATCTTGTCGGTATAACGCAAAATTTTTTCGTGTGAATTGAAGTGATTTACTTTCATCTAAACTCCCTTTTTCGTAAGATAAAGGAGTGCATAAAAAGCAATAAAAGAGGCAAAAAAGTAAGAATTAAGAGTTTATTAACCCCCCCCCCCGCAAGAGGAATTGAAGTATATTTATAAATATAAAAATCTATTGTTTGAGAAAGATTGGTATAAAAATCACTTGGTTTGAACCCAAATAAACGCGTCATTTTACTAGAATCTATCGCATATCGTCTATCGTGTCCTGCTCTATCTTGGACAAATGTAATTTGCTCTTTGTAACTGCGCTCTTTGGGGCATTTTTTATCCAACATCTCACAAATAATTTGTGCAAGCTCTATATTGCTTTGCTCATTTTCTCCACCGATATTAAAACTCTGCCCAAAATAAGAGGAATGAAACACCTTATCAATCGCTTTGCAATGATCTTGCACAAAAAGCCAATCACGGATATTTTGTCCATCACCATAAATAGGAATCTCACTGCCAGCCAAAGCATTACGGATAATCGTAGGAATAAGCTTTTCATCGTGCTGCTTTGGTCCATAGTTGTTAGAACAATTTGTGATAAAAGTTTTCAACCCATAGGTATGATGATAACTCCTAACCAACATATCGCTTGAAGCTTTGGAAGCAGAATAAGGCGAATTGGGTGCATAAGGCGTGGATTCACTAAAATATCCGCTTTCTCCTAATGAGCCAAATACCTCATCAGTGCTAATATGATGAAAAATACAATGCTCTTTGTTTGTCTTAGGGCGACTTGGCGCATCAAACCAGTTTAAATACGCATTATGCAGTAAATTAAAAGTGCCATTGACATTTGTTTCTACAAAGGCACTTGGATTTTTTATAGAATTATCCACGTGAGATTCTGCGGCAAAATGAATCACACCCTCAATATCATAATGCGCAAAAAGTTCCTTAATAAAGTCTTTATCGCAAATATCGCCTTGTCTAAACTCATAATTTGGCGTATTCTCTGCACCTTGGAGATTGCGCAAATCTCCTGCATAAGTTAAAGAATCCACATTGATAAGGCGATACTGCGGGTATTTATGCAAAAAATAGAGAATAAAATTACTCCCGATAAACCCTGCTCCACCTGTGATAAGGAGATTTTTCATTATTTTTCCTCTAAAAGTTGGCGAAGATACTGCCCATAGCCACTTTTACTTAAGCTTTCAGCCCTTTGTAAAAGCTGCCCTTTATCTATCCAGCCATTATGATAAGCAATTTCCTCTAAACACGCGATTTTATAGCCTTGTCTTAATTCAATAGTTTGCACAAAACTTGAAGCTTCCACAAGACTATCGTGTGTGCCCGTATCAAGCCACGCAAAGCCACGCCCTAAACTTTGAGAACGAAGTTTGCCCGCTTTAAAATAAGCAATATTGACATCAGTAATTTCTAATTCCCCTCGTGGGCTTGGTTTAAGCGATTTTGCTATCTCTATGGCAGTATTATCATAAAAATATAATCCTGTGGCAGCAAGATTGCTCTTTGGCTTGCAAGGCTTTTCTTCTAAACTCACAACCGCTCCATTGGCGTCCATTTCTACTACACCAAAACGTTCTGGGTCTTTGACACGATAAGAAAATATAGTTGCTTTGCCTTTGTTAGCTTCCTCTTTTGCCTCTAAAAGCATTAGCGAGAATCCTTGCCCGTAAAAAACATTATCCCCTAAAATCAAAGCAAGATTCTCATCTTTCACAAAATTCTCTGCCAAAATCAACCCTTGAGCCAATCCATCAGGAGAGGGCTGCACACAATATTGAATCTCCATACCTAGCCAATCTCCATTCCCAAAAATCTCTTGGAATCTCGGCGTATCTTTGGGGGTAGAGATAATTAAAACCTCACGAATTTGTGCAAGCATTAACACAGAAAACGGATAATAAATCATTGGTTTGTCATAAATAGGCAAAAGTTGCTTTGAGAGCATCAAAGTAGTAGGATACAATCTTGTTCCACTTCCACCCGCTAATATAATGCCTTTCATAGAAATTCCTTAAATAAATATCACTAAAATAGATTATCAAAAATTTATATTAACATATTATTTATAAATTTTATCAAACACTCAAATTTAACTTGCTATCCCCATATATTATCTATTTACAGTCTCTTAATATATCCTATACATCACCCGAATGCGAATCTTAGTTTTCACACTTGGATAAGGATAGTCCTTATAGGCGATTTTGATTGTATGCACGCTATTATCATCTAGCAGGGTAAAGCCACTTGGCGTAAGGAGTTTAAGGTCAGAAATATCTCCATTAGGATACAAATAAAATTCCACGATATTGTCCCCTTGTTGTCCCATCTTACCCGCGATTGTTGGATATTTCAAATACCTTTGTGTAATGCGTCCGATTCCACTTAAATTATCCTTGATAAACTTCCTTTGCTCCGTATCAAGCGAACCAAACTCCTCGCCATAGAGGTCTTTTACCTCCTGATTGGACATATCTTTGCCAAAATCATAAATAGAGGGGGAATGCGGCGCACCAACCGCACCCGAAGCATTTTGGTGATTCTGGGTGGATTGCGTCTGTGGTCTTGCTAGGCTTTGCGCTAAAGACTCGCTCAAGGCTTTTGAGATTTGCTTCGTTGCAGGCTTAGATTGTGCGGATTTTGATTGATTTGTTTGAGGCTTTGGCTTCTTAGGTTTTTCTACTTTTGCTTTTGGGGATTCTTGCATACGCGGTGTAGATTCCGATCTCGCCTGTGGTGCAGGAGCTTGCTCTCTACTCTGCCCCTCTCCACCTTGTGAAAATCTAAAATGCTTCAAACTCACGCGTTCTCCCTCTTGCGTCCCCAAACGCGGAGGGTGATACAAATCACTTAAGTGCGACTCCCACAAAAAAAGCAAAAGCAACAATGCGTGAATTGCTAAAGATAGAAAAAGTGCGAGAAAATTATTTCGCTTCACTTGGCAACTCTTGCTCTAATAATTCCTTAAATGATTCTTGCGTGGCACTCTCCGATTCTATGGAATAAGAATCCACCAATTTTGCATAACTATTACCCAAAATAACTAAATACCGCTTTTGATAAGCTTCAAACACAATCAACTTGCTATTTAACCCCAAAGTTGTAATAGATTGCACTTGCACGGCACTTGTTGAATTTTTTGCGTCAAACAATGCACCCAATACATTAGGTTTGGTAGCCTTGATTTGTGGGGAATTGAGGCGATTTTTCACATACCATAAAAAAATTAAAAGCCCAACTAAAATTAAAATCACACCAAAATATTGCAACATATTAATGCTTTCAAGCGGAGATTTTCCCATTTCAAAAGCGAATTCTGAAATCTTAGAATCCGACGACATTCCTTGCAATGAAGATTCTGCGTTCGCACTCTCTTCGCGCATTTGGCTTGCGTTTAGAATCACACCAAAAAAACATATTCCACACAAAAGTGCAAGCACTGCTCTCATACCGTGCCGATACTCTCTCGTGTTAGATAATAAACAATCGCATTAGAATCAAGAATTTCATTTACGCGAATCGCGAGGTTTTTTTCATAAACCATTACTTCGCCCTTGCCGATGATTCGCCCATTAATATAAATCTCTACACTCTCTCCAGCAGGTTTTTGCAAGTCAATAATAGAGCCTTTCTCAAAGCGTAAAATATCCAACAGCGGCACTTTGGTAGAACCAAGCTCGGATTTAAAAATCACTCCCATATCCAAAAGCCCGCTATAATTGTTTATAATCCCGTCTAAATACCGCACTAAATCTTCTTGTTTAGGGGCTTGGATTTTGGCTAATGTAAATTCATCTGCTGGCATAACTTCCCTTTATCTATGCAAAAATAATGAGCATGGTGCGCCTTCAAGCGTAAAATCCAAATGATTATATTGTCTGTCTTGAAATTCACCATAACCAAACACGCGCGGAGTTTTGATATTAAAACTTTTTCCCTCTTTAACTGCAAGCACTTTCCCAAGCCCAATCGTCAAGTTTGCCAACTCTTGTGAGAGGTCTTGCAAAGTCAAATCGTCTTTTGCATTTTCTCCAAATAATCCAAAAGATAGAATATTCAAAAACTCTTTAGAACTTACAAAAGTAACCGTTCCTTTGGTATCATCTCCAAAGATAAGATCAATGCTAGAGAGATAACCGCATAAAAGCTTATTATCACAACGTGTGGGGGTTTTCTCAAGCGTATCTTCTATGGCTTGGATAAATGCCTTTTCAATGATTCCTTTCATAAAAATGACCTTAATTTTAAGTTAAACAAAAATTATTAAAAATCATTATAGCTAAATTTTATTTATCTTTGCTGTAATTCTAATGGATTTAATAAGGATTTTTATTTAAAATTTTTTAAGATTATATAGCATATCACAGCCACTTTGGATTTGCGGTGAAACTAACAAGTAGCCAAATCTTATAACTTGGAATCTCTAAAGATTGTTCAATTTTGTTACGAATCACATCTATTTCACCTGCACTCAATTTTGCATTTGCGTCTGTTACCAAAAGATTCACTTCAATCATAAAAAACCTTCCACTTTTTGCGACATGTGTATCATAATCCTCAAATCCATATTCTGCACTTAAATTTTCCATAACTTCTGTAATTTTATCATCTAATTCTTGAGGAGCAATCATCATCAAATCTTTAAGATTTGCAATAAAAATCTTAACAGGTGTGAAAGCCAAAAACACACTTAATAGCACAAGCAAAATCGGGTCAATATAACGCGTCAAAGATTCTTGTTGTTCTGGGTCAAACAGCACAATCGCCCCAAAAGCAAACAACGCTCCAAGATATAAAACACAATCAATTTTCCACTCTACATTATCCACACCAATAAGTTCAGAATCTAGTCGTTTAGCATAAAATCGCGTAAAAACAAAAATAATCAAGCAAAGCACAAAAGCACAAAATGTGTAAATTGCCGCTCCATTAATTTGTAAAGTATATCCCCCACTCAAAATATCCTCTATTCCGCCTATTAGAGCATAAATACAAACGATGATGAGAATCAAACTCTTAAAAAGATTCACCATAGGTTCAAAACGAACATAACCATATTGAAACACATCATCATCTTCACGATAAATAAAGCGTGAGGTAATCACACTCAAAAGTCCCAATCCTACTGAAACAAGCGCGATGATTCCATCAAATACGATTGCCGAGCTTTTAAATCCGAGCCCAAAGGCGATTCCCAAAATTGCCAACAATAAGGCACTATACATAGAAACTTTTAAGACAAATTGTTCTTGTTGATTGTTTGCTAGCAAAGATTGCTGTGTTTGTAAAGGCTGCAAAAATTTTTGACGCACTTTTCTACCATAATTACTCGTTGGGATTCTCAATTTCATCAGCAAAACCTCTGTAAATTTGGCAAAATTATAACGCATTTTAAGATTCTACAACAAAATCCCTCTTTTTAAATTCTAAGGAATGTTTTTGGCTTGTCAAAATTACAGATTTTCAAGTGTAAGCAAATCACTTCGCGGAATGCGCTTTAGCTTCGCCTCGCAAGGACGAGAAATTAAAATTTATTTAACCAAAAATAGTAATCTTTAAAGATAATTTTGCTAGGATTGCGACTTTAAATCTCACAATAAGGAATCAATTATGCTAAAAGTCTCTACACTTTTATCTGCTTCAGTTTTGTTGCTCACATTTGGTGCATTTACCGGTTGTGGGTCTAATTCTAAAGATTCTTCGGAATCTAGCGCGACAAATGCTTCAAGCGAAAGCTTAGCCGTCTTTGCCAAAGAGCAAGGCAAGATAGATATTGCAGGAGGCACTGCGCATATCCCAGTAATGAAAAAGGCGGCAGAAGCAATTATGTCGTTTAACCCTAACATCGCCATTAGCATTACAGGGGGTGGCACAGGTGCTGGAATCACAAAAGTTGGCGAGGGCTTGGTTCAGATTGGTAATACCGGACGCGCACTAAAACCCCAAGAAATTGAAAAATATCAGTTGGTTTCTTTTCCTTTTGCAGTAGATGGAGTTGCCATTGCGGTGCATAAAGAAAACCCTCTCTCTAATCTCACCAAAGAGCAAGTAAGCCGAATTTTCAGCGGGGAAGTCAAAAATTGGAATGAGCTAGGAGGCAATGAGGGCGTAATTAACCTCTATGTGCGTGAAGATGGAAGCGGCACACGCGATACTTTTGAATCCAAAGGCTTAAACAAAGGTATAGAGATTCCACAAACTGCAAATGTCGTCAGCTCCAATGGTGCGATGAAAATTGCTCTTGCACAAGATAAAAATGCGATTGGTTATGTCGGAATCGGACATTTGGATTCAAGCATTAAAGGAATCGCATTTGAAAATATTGAACCCACTCAAGAAAAGACAAAAGAAGGTTCTTATCAAATCAGCCGCCTTCTCTATATGAATACAAAAGGTGAACCACAAGGACTAACTAAGCTTTTTGTGGATTATATTTATTCTAGTGATGGCGCAAAGTTTATTGAACAATCCGGCTATATCCCGCTTCCAAAATGAAACTTGTCGCAATATTTGCGACAATCATAGCATTAAGCGGAATCTGCCTACTTTTTCTTGTGATTGGTGGGTTTGGACTACAAACACTTGCTTCCAATCCTAGCTTGACACTTCACTTTAGTTGGAATCCCAAAGCCAATGAATTTGGGGTTTTGACAATGTTTGTTAATTCACTGATTCTAAGCTTTAGCACATTGCTTGTTGCATTTCCTTGTAGTTTAGCCATCGTCTGCGTTCTCATCTTGCCGATGAAATCCAAAGCAACCAAGCTTTTGCAGAGTATTTTAAACTTTCTTGTGCGTTTTATGGGTTCTATTCCCACCGTGCTTTACGCCTTTGGTGCATTGTTTTTACTCGTTCCACTCTTAAGAGAGGCTTTTAGCGGAAGCGGGAGAAATCTGTTAGCCTGTATTTGTGTCTTGAGTCTCGTGATTCTACCCACAATGGTTTTGCTTTTAGAATCTGGACTTAAAAAACCTTTTTCAAATCAGTATTTAAACGCTCTCTCGCTTGGATTGCACAACTTTGAAACTTTTTATTTTATCGTGATTCCAAAGGCTAAAGGTGTGCTTATAGGTGCATTTTTACTAGGCTTTGGAAGAGCCTTTGGTGATACAATGATTGCGCTAATGCTTTCCTCTAATGCCTTGAATTTTGCCACTTCACTTTTTGACCCTTTGCGTGTTTTGAGTGCGCATATCGCACTTATCACCGCGAATGAGAGTATCGGGGAGGCGTATAATGCACTTTTTGTTTCTGGATTTTTGCTGATTGTTTCCAATGCACTTTTAGCCCTTTTTGCACGTGGCATTTTGCATAAATCCAACTCACTTTAGGATTCTACAATGAAACGTAAAATCGCAAATGTCTTTTATCTCTTAAGTCTCTTGAGTTCTACTTGCGTTGTCTTGGTTGTTTGCTCTCTTTTGCTTTGGGTATTTTGGCGTGGAATCTCTGTGTTAGATTTACAACTCTTTTTTGGCAATACCGCACCTCTTAGTGCGATTTTGGGTAAAGCAGCAGTGTTTAATGGAATCTTTCCTGCAATTCTTGGGACTTTATGGCTTGTGATTTTAAGCCTCTTATTTGCGATTATTCCCGGAATTGGCTGTGGAATCTATCTTGCCTATTATGCCAATGCTTTTGAAAAGTGGTTTTTAAACACAATGGTAGATATTCTTGCAGGGATTCCATCGGTGATTATGGGGCTATTTGGATTCTTAAGCATTTTGTGGCTTAAAAATCACTTGCTACCAGAGGCAAACAGCTGCCTACTCCTTGCAGCTTGTTGTCTTGCTTTGCTTGTTTTGCCTACACTCATTGCTACAACCAAAGAAGCTCTTTTATCTGTGCCGCAAGACTTAATGCTCAATGCTTTGGGCTTAGGTTTGCCTAAAGGCAAGATTCTGTGGTATTTTTTGCTCCCTGAAGCAAGAAATGGAATCCTAAGCGGTGCAATCTTAGCACTTGGTAGAGTAGCAGAAGACACCGCTGTGGTGATGTTTGTCGGTGCAGTGGCAAATGCAGGATTGCCCAATGGGCTTTTAGGCAAATTTGAATCCTTGTCGTTTTATATCTATTACAACTCTCAAAACTATCAGACACAAGGAGAGCTACAAAACGCAATGGGAGCAAGCCTAGTGCTACTTTTCCTATGCGGATTTTTGTTGCTTCTAGGTGGAATCTTAAAAGGAATTGCAAAAAGGAACTCTAATGATTCTTGAAATGAAAAATTTAGGTGTGCGCTTTGGGGAGAAGCAGATTTTCTCTAACCTCAACTTGCAAATCAAACCTTATGGAATTTTTACGCTTTTAGGTGCTTCAGGTTGCGGTAAAAGCACTTTTTTACGCTGCATTAATCGGCTTTGTGAAGAAATGGGTGGGGAGATTATGGGCGAAATTTTACTAGATTTGGATTCTACTTCTATGCAAAACATTCAGAGGATTCCACTAGAGATTTTGCGCAAAAATGTCGGTATGCTTTTTCAAACACCCCAACCTTTTAATCTAAGTATTGAAAAAAACTTGAGTTTGCCCCTCTCCTTATTGACAAACCTAGATAAACACGCAATTCAAGCTAAGATTTGCGAATCTTTGCAACAAGTAGGTCTTTGGAATAATCTGAAAAATCGTTTGCGAGAAAATGCTTTGCGACTTTCTGGGGGTGAACAACAAAGACTACTTTTAGCTAGAGTCCTAAGCCTAGAGCCAAAAATCTTGCTTTTAGATGAACCCACAAGTGCGCTAGATTTATATTCCCAAAATATCATTGAAGAATTATTGATTGAAATTGCTCACACGCATACCTTAATAATGGTTTCACATAATATTGACCAAGCATTAAGAATCGCGGATTCTCTAGCGGTAATGCAAACACAAAAAGGAAATAGCAACTTCTTAAAAGTTCCCAAAGATAAAGCAGCACTAGAAACTGCTTTGAAAATATAAAATTATTTAGAAAATGGTATAGAAACAAAATTTTTGAACTTTATTAAATTTCTAAAATATTTTTGGTATAATTCCAATCTTTCAAAAAACTTAAATATTCAATTCTAAAAGGAGGTTAGGTATATGGATTTTTTCAGAAACCTTAAACTGCAAACTAAGCTTAATAGCGTAATTGCCATAATTTTTATTGTTGGTATCATTATTTTAAGTTTAATTGTTACAAATCGCGTCAGTGAAAATATGCAACGCAATGCAAAAGACATTGTTGAGAAGTCCTCTCAAAGTTATGCCGACCATATCAAGGGAATTTCAGAAGAATTAATTACCATCACGCGGGGGAGTTCTTCAATCCTCAATCACATTTTTGAAACTGCAGAAATTAGAGATTTAAGCTTTCAGAGGATTTATAATGTTGTAGAGGGAGTTTTTGATAGTTCCTCTAATGCAAATTATGGATTTCTCTATCTCAAAAACGCCCCTGCTCACTTCAGAGAGAATCCTTTACACATTACTCCAAGTGGTGAGTTTTTTATGATGCTTTATGACGAAGACACTTCCAAAAAGGGGGGGATTACCTCTAAGCAAGCAAGAGACACTTTCCCACAACTCGCAAGTATTCAAGATGCATTACGAGAGGGTAAATATGGTAGCAATCGGGTATTTTTTGGTAAAACAAGAAAATTCCAAATCGGCGAAGATAATTTTATTGGAACAGGGCTAGTTATGCCCCTATTTGATAGTAGAAAACAAATTATAGGTGCAATAGGCTTTATCTTCAATTTTGAAACAATAGCAGCATATCTAAATGACCCAGACCAAAGCGTATTTGAACAAGATATAAGACTACTCCTAGATAATGATGGGTTAATTATTTCATTTCCGGATTCCAATCAACTCTTAAAACAAATTCAAGATGTGAATCCTACTCCCGGTGCGCAAAGCCTCATTAACGCAATCAAGGATCATCAAGATGGCATCTACGACTACACAGACACTCACGGCAATTCCAGCTTTGCAAGTTTAGAAAACTTCTCCGTTGCAGATAATGAAGCAAGTTTTGCCGTAGTAACAACCGCACCCAAAAATTCCGTATTAGCCCCTCTTTATCATTTGCAATACACGATTGGCATCGCTTCATTAATCTTTATTGTTGTAGCAATGGGATTAATCTATTGGTATATTAAAGTCAATTTGGGGAATCGTCTGCCTATGTTGGTAAAAACTCTTGTTGCTTTCTTCCGATTCATCAACCACGAAAGCAAGGAGACTCAATTCATCAAAATCAATGCGAATGATGAGTTAGGAATTATGGGCAAACTTATCAATGACAACATTAAGAGAACACAAGATTCTTTAAGAATTGACGAAGAAGCAATTGAGCAATCTGCTCAAACCGCTAAAGCCATTGAAAATGGAGATTTAACGGCAAGAATCGTCAAGCAACCTGCCAATCCGCAATTAGTAGAGCTTAAAAATGTGCTAAATAATATGTTAGATGTTTTACAAAACAAAGTGGGAAGTGATATGAATGAAATCCATCGTGTCTTTGAATCCTATAAAACCCTTGATTTTACAACAGAAGTAAAAGATGCAAAAGGTAGTGTAGAAATCACAACTAATACTTTAGGAGAGGAAATCCGCCAAATGCTAACGGCTAGTGCAGGGTTCGCACAAAATCTCTCTGCACAATCTTCCGAGCTAGAGAAATTTATGACCAGACTAACCGAAGGCTCACAAACTCAAGCAAGCTCTCTCCAACAATCTGCTGCAGCCGTAGAAGAGATTAACCAATCTATGGAAAATGTTAGCAACAAGACAAGTGATGCAACAAGACAAGCTGAAGATATTAAAGGAATCGTAGGCGTGATTAAAGACATTGCAGACCAAACCAATCTTTTAGCCCTTAATGCAGCCATTGAAGCAGCAAGAGCAGGAGAACACGGAAGAGGATTTGCTGTTGTCGCCGATGAAGTGCGAAAACTAGCAGAAAGAACAGGAAAATCACTTGGCGAAATTGAAGCAAATGTGAATGTGCTAGTGCAAAATGTAAGCGAAATGAGTGAATCCATTAAAGAGCAAAGTTTAGGGATTTCACAAATCAATGAAGCGATTGTCCAACTAGAGACCGTTACAAATGAAAATGTTGAAGTCGCCAATATGACGAATGATATAACCAAAAATGTTAATGATATTGCACAAAACATCTTAAACGATGTGCATAAAAAGAAATTTTAATCCTCTTAATGAATCTCTGGAATCGCACCCGCGATTCTACGATTCTATTTCGTTATTTTAACCCAAAATAAACAGCAGATTCTATTCCTTTGTCCTTGCGAGAAAATTGCAAGATTTTTGCAACAATGCAAACTTGCTACTTCGTTTTTACCCATAAGAATAAATCCCAAACGACTCATTATTGGCTATAATTGCAAAATTTAAACTTCAAGGAAGAGAATGGAATATGATGTTATCGTAGTGGGCGGGGGACACGCAGGAATTGAATCTAGCTTAATTGCTGCAAAAATGGGTTGTAAAACTTTGCTAATTACTATGCTAGTAGAGCAAATCGGTGCAGCAAGCTGTAATCCAGCCATTGGCGGACTTGGCAAAGGGCATTTAGTTAAAGAAATTGATGCGCTTGGTGGTATAATGGGTTACCTTACGGATAAAAGTGGCATACAATTCCGCACTCTTAACGCTTCTAAAGGTCCAGCGGTGCGCGGAACGCGTGCGCAAATTGATATGGATAGATATAAAATCCTTGCACGAGACATTTGCTACCACGCCCAAAACCTAGAAGTAACTCAACAGCTTGTGGAATCTCTTGTGTTAAATGAAAACAAAAATGCAGTGATTGGACTAAAAACCTCTATTGGCAAAACTTATTATGCAAAAAAGATTATTTTAACCACTGGCACATTTTTACGAGGCAAAATCCACATTGGAGAGAGCACTTCTAGTAATGGACGAGCGGGGGAGCCTCCTGCGTCTGCTTTAGGAGAAGATTTGCGCTCACTTGGACTTGAAGTTGGTAGGTTGAAAACCGGTACTTGTGCAAGGATTAAAGCGAGTAGCATTTGCTTTGATAACCTAGAAAAACATTGCGGAGATACTCCTGCACCCTTTTTTAGCCAAAAAACAAAAAAAGAGCTAGAGAATGACACATTTAATCCCACACAACTTCCCTGCTATGTAACCTATACTAATGCCAAAACCCACGCAATCATTCGTGCAAACTTTCATCGCGCACCCCTATTTACAGGACAAATTGAGGGCATAGGTCCGCGCTATTGCCCAAGCATTGAAGATAAAGTACATCGTTTCAGCGATAAAGAGAGACATCAACTTTTCTTAGAACCTCAAACACTAGAAGCAAATGAATACTATATCAATGGCTTAACTAGCTCCCTACCTTTTGATGTCCAAGAAGCAATGATTCACAGCATTGAAGGCTTAGAAAATGCAGAGATTGTGCGCTATGGCTATGCGATTGAATACGACTATATCAATCCAACCGAATTAAAGCACACATTGGAGACAAAAAAACTTAAGAATCTCTATTGCGCAGGACAAATCAATGGAACAACAGGATATGAGGAAGCTGGCGCACAAGGCATTTTTGCTGGAATCAATGCGGCTTTAAGTGCGCAAGGCAAGGAGGAAATCACTTTAAAACGCAATGAGGCTTATATCGCCGTTATGATAGATGATTTGGTTACTAAAGGCACAAAAGAACCTTATCGTATGTTTAGCTCGCGCGCAGAATATCGCTTACTCTTGCGAGAGGGAAACGCAATTTTCAGGCTTGGGGAGCTAGCCTATTCGCTAGGACTAATGGAATCTCAAGATTTCGCGCAACTAATGCAAGATAAAGCCGATATTCAAGAGGGTCTCCAATGGCTCAACAATACCCCCATTACACCCACCTTAGAGATGTTGCGATTCTTGGATTCTATTGGCGAGGAAAGAATTAGCGACAAGACGACCTTTGGCACAATTGTAAGCCGCCGTAGCTTTGATTTGCACAAGCTACTTAGAATCCAAGAAATCATAGAAGCACCCTTTTTGCGATTCTCTCCACGCGCACTAGAGGAAATTTTGGTAGAGGCAAAATATGCAAGTTATATCCAAAAGCAACAAAACCTTATTAACAATATGGACAAAATGTTAAGCATAACGATTCCTCAAGATTTCATTTTTGATGGGATTCCGGGCTTAAGTTTGGAAGTGATTGAAAAACTGAAAAAGTTTAATCCTAAAAGCCTTTTTGAGGCAAGCGAAATCAGCGGCGTAACACCCGCGAGCTTGGAAGTTTTGCAACTTTATATTCACCTACACAACAAAAGCTAATTTGCGTTCTTGCAAGCAAACACAGACAACAAAATAATCTATAATATGGAATCTCTCATAATTATAGATTACCACGACCTACGAAATCTCGCAAGGACAAAATCTAGCATTTTTATTTTAGTTTTAATGCGAATGTGCTAAAATTGCACACTTAAAACTTTATTTTAGGTTGCTTTATGAAACAATTTGAATTTAAAAGAATTTTTTATGCACTTCTTATGAGCTTATTCCTCGTAATAGGTTTTCAAAATGCAGCATTCGCGGAAGACGAATCACGACTAGACGCTTATAATAAATTGCGTAAAGTCATTGGCACAGTAGAAAAATATTATGTAGATGAATTAAGCCTGAACGAAATCGTAGATAAAGCGATTGATGGGCTTCTTTCAAACCTTGATGCACATTCTGCCTACTTGGACGAAAAGAAATTTGAAGATTTAAAAATCCAAACAGATGGACAATTTGGCGGAATCGGAATCACGATTGGCTTGCGTGATAATGCACTGACAATTATCGCTCCCATTGAAGGCACACCAGGCGACAAAGCGGGCTTAAAAAGCGGAGATATTATCCTAAAAATCAATGAGGAAAGCACATTAAATATGAGCATTGATGATGCAGTCAATAGAATGCGTGGCAAACCAAACACAAAAGTGCAGCTCACTATTGTGCGCAAAAATGAGTCAAAACCCTTGATTTTTGACATTGTGCGTGATAATATCAAAGTGGAATCCGTTTATGCAAAAGGAATTGAGGAAAGCAATTATGTTTATTTGCGCGTAACTTCCTTTGACAAAAATGTTAGCAAACGCGTAGAAGAAGAATTAAAAAAATTCAAGACGATTGATGGAATCGTGCTAGATTTGCGCAACAATCCGGGCGGATTACTCAATCAAGCCGTAGAATTAAGTGATTTGTTTATCAAAAAAGGCATTATCGTTTCCCAAAAAGGCAGAATCAAAGATGAAAACATTGTCTATAATGCAAGCAATCGCACGCCTTATGCAACCACTCCCCTTGTGGTATTAGTCAATAATGGAAGTGCGAGTGCAAGCGAGATTGTCGCGGGAGCGATTCAAGACAATAAACGCGGCGTATTAGTGGGAGAGGGAACATTTGGCAAGGGAAGTGTGCAAGTGATTCTCCCCACAGAAAAAAAGGAGGCTTTACGCCTCACGATTGCGCGTTATTATTTGCCAAGCGGACGCACAATTCAAGCTGTGGGTGTAACACCCGATATTGAAGTAGCTCCCGGAATCGTACCCGATGAAAATAGTGGCTTTAGCATTAAAGAAGCAGATTTGCAAAAACACTTAGAGGGAGAATTAGCAAAAGTAGAATCTAGCAAAGATAAAAAAGCAAAAGACGCCAAAAATTCTATTACACACCAACAAGTATTGCAAGACATTCAACTAAAAAGTGCAATTGATGTGTTGAAAATCTTTAAAGTTCTATAAAGGAGTCAAAATGCAGGCAACACAAAAAGAAATGATGTATGAGGGCAAAGGCAAAAAACTCTACAAAACAGAGGACAATGGATTAATCATCTCACAATTCAAAGACGATTTAACCGCCTTTAATGCCGAAAAAAAGGGTAGCGAGCAAGGCAAAGGGATTCTAAATTGCAAAATCTCAACTGAAATTTTTAAATTACTAGAAAAAAACGGCGTCAAAACACATTATGTAGAAACCATAGGTGAGGATTTAATGCTCTGCAAACTTGTTCAGATTATCCCCATTGAAGTAGTTGTACGCAATGTTGCAACAGGTTCTTTAACGAAGAGATTAGGTATCAAAGAGGGAGAATCTCTTCCTTTTACGCTTGTAGAGTTTTATTACAAAGACGATGCACTAGGCGACCCTCTCATCAATGATGAACACGCACTAATTTTAAAATGCGTTCAATCCATAGAAGCATTAGATGAATTGCGCAAAATTGGGCGAAAAGTCAATGAAGTGTTAAGAGAATTTTTTGACAAAAAGAATCTTATTTTGGTAGATTTTAAACTAGAATTTGGGGTGGATAGCACGGGTGCGATTCTGCTTGCAGATGAAATCACGCCCGATTCTTGCAGATTCTGGGATAAAAATACAAAAGAAAAATTAGATAAAGACCGCTTTAGACAAGATTTAGGCAATGTTAAAATGGCGTATGAAGAGATTTTGAAAAGAATTTTAAGCTAGGGAGATTTATGAAAGTAGAAGTCATTGTAGGACTAAAAGAAGGTGTATTAGACCCACAAGGCAAAGCCATACACCACGCATTAGAATCTTTAGGCTATCAAGGCGTAGAAAATGTCAAAGTTGGCAAAGTGATTACATTAGAAATTGCAGGAGATAAGACAAATATCCAAAAAGAAGTGGAATCTATGTGCGAAACTTTGCTTGCTAACACGGTGATTGAAAACTACGCAATAAAGATATAGCAATGGTTGCGATTCTACAATTCTTAGGAACAAATTGCGAATATGATATGGAATACGCTTTTTCGCTTTTAAATGCACCTACACAAATCGTATGGCACAAAGAAACCTCCTTACCACAAGGCACAAAACTCGTCGTGATTCCCGGAGGATTCAGCTATGGCGACTACTTACGCAGTGGGGCAATTGCGCGTTTTTCTCCTATTATGAAAGCTGTCATAGACTTTGCAAAACAGGGTGGTTATGTACTTGGAGTCTGTAATGGATTCCAAATTTTACTTGAAAGCGGATTGTTGCCCGGGGCAATGAAGCATAATGAAAATTTACATTTTATCTCAAAAGATTCTGACCTGAAAATCATTTGCAATGACAATGTTTTTTTGAGCAAATTCCAACCTAATGAGATTATTAAGATTCCAATTGCACACGCAGACGGCAATTATTATATTGATGAAGCAGAACTAAAAGACCTTAAAGCCAATCATCAAATTTTGTTAGAATATGTCTGTAATCCTAATGGTTCGGTGTGCAACATCGCAGGAATCTGCAACAAAGAAAAAAATGTTTTTGGGCTTATGCCTCACCCTGAACGCGCAATAGAAAAACTGCTAGGACAAGACATTGGCTTAAAAATGCTAGAAGGATTTTTAGAAGCTTTATGAGAATTTTCGCGCGATTATTAGTATTTGTTTTGGGTTTGTGCGTCTATGGAATTGCACAGAACATGGAGATAGGGGACTTCAATGAAAATGGCGAAACAAGAATGTTTCCACAAAGCACTCCTGAAACTTCCGCAGAGACTTCTAATCCGCAAACTTCCTCTAACACACCAAAACAAACCTTACCCAACGCAATCTTAGAGGAAAACCTACAAGAGCAACCTACTCCGATAGAATCCGAAACTTCCCAAAATAGTCCAAATCTTAATGAACATTCTAGCACCAATCCATTCCTTGCTCCGCAAGATTCCTTAGAGCCACAAGAAATTTTGAAATCACAAAATGTAGAATCCCCCAATCTACCAGTAACAGAGGATTCTTACCCTACAAGCCTTGTTGCCAAAAATGTTTATTTAGAAATGCTCAATCCTCCTTTGGATCTTTTATATGTCCATCAAATCATTCCTTTAGAATTAAAACTACTTGTATTATCCGATTATTCCACGATTAAAACGGAATTTATGTTTGAAAACAACATTCAAGCAACAAGCGTAGAGATTCTTAACGCCAATGAAAATTGGAC
Source organism: Helicobacter ganmani (assembly GCF_003364315.1). Classification (NCBI taxonomy): domain Bacteria; kingdom Pseudomonadati; phylum Campylobacterota; class Epsilonproteobacteria; order Campylobacterales; family Helicobacteraceae; genus Helicobacter; species Helicobacter ganmani. The sequence continues at coordinate 69,461 of NZ_NXLS01000008.1, forward strand.
TCTTAATGCAGAGGATTCTAGCTTAAGAAATACCTTTTATCTCAAAATCAAACAGCCAAACTACACAATTCCAGAAATTAGAGTAATCGTCAATACTAGCGAGGGAGAAGCGAATGAGCGCACACAAAGCCTTAGTGGCAAAGCGATTAAACTAGAACGCAAAGGAAATTTTTCTCAAGTACTTGCACAAGATTTAAAAATTTTAGACACCAAAATTACAAACTATGACACAAATCACAATCTTGCCGTACTTCAGCTTCAAAGCCTAATGGGGAATTTATTTGACTTCCATTTAGAAGCTTACACGCAACAAGGCATTGAAAGCAAAAGCGGGGATTATAAGCAGGCAGTTGCATTTTATTATGCAATTGTGCCAAAAGATTTAAATGCGATTCGCTTTGATTATTTCAATACAACAACCTCCAAATACACAGAATTGCACGTAGAAAATATTGCCATTGAAGATAGGGTCAGCACACAAAGTGATATTAGACCCAAGAATAACTATCAATTCTTCAAAATCACTGCAATGGTATTCCTCATCATTGTATTTTTTGGTTTGTATCTTTATAAAAGAAAAAAGATTTTCATTTTGCTCGGCGTGGTTGCACTTGGAATCTTGCTTTATCTCTTGACACTGAAAACCTCCGCTACGCTTAAAGCAAATGTTCCTCTTAGAATCCAGCCAACTTTCAACTCTACAATTATTCTTACAACACAAGAGCCTATGGAAGTTGAAATTTTAGGGCAACGAAGTCATTATTACAAAGTCATCTTACAAGACGATAGCATTGGATGGGTAAAACGCAATGATATCCAAAATTAGAGCTCTTAGCGCAGTCTTTTATACATTGCTTGCAATTCCTTTTGCGATTCTTTTGATGTATCTTTTCAAAAATGTTCAACGCAAAATACGACAAATCACTGCCAAAATTTTCATTATCCTTTTTGGAGTGCGTGCAGAGATTAAAGGCGAATTAGACCCAAGCGCACAGATTCTTCTTATCAATCATCAAAGTTTTATGGACGTCATTTACCTAGAAGCAATCCACCCCAACAATCTTTGTTGGATTGCAAAAAAAGAGCTCGGTAAGCCCTTTTTATATGGACACGCGCTAAAAGCCCCCAAAATGATTCTAATCAATCGCGAAAGCAAAAGGGAAATTGTGTTTTTACTCAAAGAAGCGAAGGATAGATTGGAGCAAGGGCGCACTTTGTGTATTTTTCCAGAGGGCACACGAAGCAAGGGCGAGGAGAAACTTCTACCCTTTAAAAATGGAGCAAAACTTTTAGTGGAGCATTTCAATCTCAAAGTCCAACCCATCGTGATTTGTGGCACACGCAAATGTCTTGATATTGGAGCATTAAAGTTTCCAAACACAACTTTTACCCTCCAATATCTTCCCGCTTTCACACCGCAAGATACACAATGGTTTGAAGCACTCAAAACACAAATGCAAGAGACCTATTCTCAAATGTATTTAGAATCTCAAAATACACAATCCAAAGGTTAGTAATGCACGGAAAAATCGTTCGTTATTTAAGTAGCAATGGCAAAGGAGCTGTGATTAATCTATCAAGGAAGCTTTTTGAATTTACCAAAGAGACTTGGCACGATAAAAAGGTAATTCCAGCCGTAGATATGTTTGTAGAATTTCGTTGCAATGAAGCAGGACAAATTACGGATTGTAAAGCCTCCAAATTTCAAGATTTCAGTGGCAATTCTATGATTTCTGAATCAGAATTTTGGCATCACGAAACAGACGAACAGCTAGAAACCCTCTTAAGCAATAAACGCGATGCAATCGTTCAAAAGATTTACAAAGAAACAAATTATCAAAAAATCAAAGAAATTACTCTTGACATCAAACCAATGGAATCACTTAAAAGATATTTCTATCAAGAGTTTTCCGCCATTGCATTTTTAAACGATTTATATTTGCCAAAAAACAAATATTTATACGACTATACACATCTCAAACGTTTTAGCGCCAAAACATTGGATAATTTACTTTATAGCGACAAAACTATTCCCAAAGATGATTTTATTGAAGAGATTGGCATTATGACGCGTTTAGAATCCGCCTATTCCGATTTTACGCGTTATCAAAAAGTCAATGTTGAAAATGTTTTTAAAGACCATTTTTTGTCCCAACAATGCCATTACCAAGCCCTCATAGTCGCAATCAATAATGCAAAAGACACAAGCAATCTCTGTCAAAAAAGAATCAATGCTTTTAACAGCGATATTCTTTTGCTGGAGCGCAGAATCCAAGCAAAAGTAGATTTGGAAAAAAATCAGCAAAAATTGCAAAAAGTGCGACTAGAGCTTAAAAAAATGATAGAAATGGAAAGCTACAATAGCAATCTTTGCAAGTATCTCTTGCAAATAAAAAAACATTTTGAGGAACATTATTTCAAAATCTTTACAAGCCTTTATGAAAAAACCTATGAGAGAATTTATAAAAAAATCAAAAGCGGCTTAGATATTTGTATCACGCTTTTAAATGACAAAATTTACCACAAAGTTTTGAAATCCGTGGCGTTACAAAAAAACTTTTTTAAAAATGCCAACAATGACCGCGTGCCTACAATGATTTATTTTATTGAACAATATTTGGAGCATTTAAACAAAGACCGACTAAACGAGCTTGACACGCTTCTTTATCATTATGTAGATAAAATTAGAAAAAAACACCGAAAGCATTTTCTCATTGTAACCACTGATGAACAAGAATCCACCAACTTAAAGCTCAAGATTCTACTTCAAAATGAACTATATTCTGTCAAAGTCGCCTATAAACGCACGCTTTATTTTTCGCTGATTAATGAGATTACTTTTGAAAAAATTTATATTGATAGTGCGCATATTTGGGAAAGTCCCGAAGGGCTTATCCAAGAAGCAAAAGCCTTTAAAGCCAATGCCAAAACACCTTTTGAAATCTTTTCAAAAAGTGTTTCAACCAATCGTTTTGGCTTTTAGAGTGAAATTGTGAGTTTATGCTATAATCACAAATTAATTTAACAAAAGTAATACAATGGACAAAACAACAAAACAACAAAAGTCTCCTGCTAAAAAAGCACCTCTGACACAGAATCTCCGCTCAGAAAATAGCTGGGACAACACCTGCGGATTTGAATCCTTTGGATTTAAAAAAAACATTTTAAGGGGCATTCAAGAGGCTGGTTTTAGCGAACCTAGCCCGATTCAACAAGAGGCGATTCCAATTATTTTGGACGGCTTAGATGTTATTGCACAAGCACAAACAGGCACAGGCAAAACGGCTGCTTTTGGGCTGCCCCTTATCAACAATCTAAAGCACAATGGCGAAATTGAAGTTTTAATCGTTACACCCACACGAGAGCTTGCAATGCAAGTAGGAGATGAAATCTTTAAACTAGGAAAATATGGCAAAGTTCGCACCGTCTCTCTTTTTGGTGGGCAACCCATTCGCCGACAACTTGAGTTGTTAGAAAAGCGACCTCAAATCATCATCGCAACACCCGGACGATTGCTAGACCATTTACGCAATGAACGACTTAAAAACTTTTCCCCTAGTGTTGTTGTGCTAGACGAATCAGATGAAATGTTGGATATGGGATTCTTAGACGATATAGAGGAGATTTTCACCTATCTTTCTAATGCGCGTCAAACTCTGCTATTCTCTGCTACTATGCCCACGCCGATTAAGCATTTAGCTCAAAAGATTCTCAACAATCCAAAACTTATCAAGGTTACTCCAGAAGATGCTACGAATCAGGATATTTCTCAAAGATACTACATCATCAATGAAAGCGAACGCGAAGACGCAATCGTGCGCTTAATTGATAGCGAAATACCAAGTAAAGCGATTATTTTTACACGAATGAAAAAAGAAGCGGACATCTTATCTGAACGCTTGCTCTCTCGTGGTTACAAGGCGGGAGCATTGCACGGAGATATGGAGCAAAGAGAGAGAGTGAAATCAATAAATGCCTTTAAGGATTCTAGCATTAATATCCTTGTAGCAACCGACATTGCCGCCCGTGGCTTGGATATTAGCGGAGTAAGCCATGTTTTCAACTTCCATATTCCCTTAAATCCAGAATCCTATGTGCATCGGATTGGACGCACAGGCAGAGCAGGCAAAAAGGGTATTGCAATCACGCTTGCCACGCCTTTGGAATTTAAAGAAATCCGAAGAATCAAAGAGAACACCAAAGCAAGCATTGAACTCTATGAGATTCCAAGCATTCAAGACACAATGGACAAACAAGATTCTAATTTGCTAGACAAAATCTTAAAACACCCCATTAGTGACGACGCTTTGCGAATTTATGAGCAAATCCGCTCCCACACAGATATTACGCAACTTGTCTGTAAGCTTCTTTCTATGGTTTTGCAAGATTCTAAAGTGCTAGGACCAAACAAAATTGGTTTAGATAAAAAAGATTTAAAGAATCTACAAATACAACTTGAAAACGGGGGACGCAAAAAGCCTACAATAAACAATAGAAAGAATGAAAGAAGTGAGAGAAAGAATAAAAATAAAAACGGCTCTAAAGAAAATAAACATCCAAGATTCCAAAAATCCTCCAAAGAAAACGATTGGAATTTTCAAGAATCCCATAAAGAAAGCTCAAAAAAATCCCAAAGTAAAAATCAACGCAATACGCGCAAAACTTCAAATCAAAACTTCAAATCAAAAAACACCAAAAATCCAAGCAGGAAATGACAATGGAGTTTCAGCCTTATCCTTTTGAAAAGTTAAACTCGCTCATTTGCGGAATCCAAACAAGTGGCGAACGCATTTCTTTAACGATTGGTGAGCCACAATTTAACACACCCAAAAACATTTGTGAAATCCTGCGTCAAAAGGTAGAATTTCTTAACAAATACCCAAAAACTGCGGGCGAGGGATTCCTTAAGGATTCTATGCTAAACTTTCTTGCACGTCGCTTCAATGTCGCCTTAAACCCCAATGAACTAATCCCGACTTTTGGCACACGCGAGGTGCTTTTTAACTTCCCGCAATTTTATCTCTTTGACAAAAAGAATCCTATCCTAGCACACCCCAATCCTTTTTATCAGATTTATGAGGGCGCAGCGATTGCCTCAAGAGCAAAAAGTATTTATATGAATCTCACTCCACAAAATGGCTTTAAACCTAGCCTTACAAAAGAACAAATGCAAGATTGCGATTTGGTAATTTTAAATTCTCCCAACAACCCCACAGGCGCAACTTTAAGCCTTGAGGAGCTGAAACAATGGGTAGAATATGCTTTGGAATATGATTTTTTGCTTTTAAATGACGAATGTTATAGCGAGATTTACAGCATTTCCAAGCCCACTTCCATTTTACAAGCCTGCCTAGAAATTGGCAACGAAAGATTTAAAAATGTCCTTGCGCTCAATTCTATCTCCAAACGCTCCTCCGCCCCGGGCTTAAGAAGCGGATTTATTGCGGGAGATTCTAATATTTTAAAACCCTATTTACAATACCGCACTTATGTGGGTTGTGCTTCGCCGCTCCCTTTGCAATATGCTGCCGCATTTGCTTGGAGCGAGGATTCTCACACAGAGTCTTCGCGTGCGCAATATGCCAAAAACCTACAACTAGCCAAAGAAATCTTAGGGGCTAAAATCCCAAATCTTCGTGTTCCAAACGAGACATTTTATGTATGGCTACCCGTGCAAAATGACTTAGAATGGACAAAAAATCTCCTTATGAAAGAAAATATCTTGGTTTTACCGGGTAGCTTCCTCTCAAGGAAAAATAACAAAGGAGAGAATCCTGGTGAGAATTTCGTGCGTCTTGCGCTAGTTTATGAAGAATCTATCCTCAAAGATGCACTTTTAAGGTTGCAAAAGTGGCTCTAAATGGCAAAAAAATCCATTTTATTGGGATTGGTGGAATTGGAATCTCTGCGCTTGCAAAGTTTTTGCGTGCGCAAGGTGCAGAAGTTAGCGGTTCAGACATCACAGAGGGTTGCGTAACCAAAGAATTAAAGCAAATCGGAATCAAAGTCAGCATTCCCCACACAAAAGACGCAATTTGCAAGCAAGACTTAGTAATTCACTCGGCAATTATCAAGCCTGAAAACATAGAGGTGCAAGAAGCACACAAACAAGGAATCCCTGTGCTTTCTCGCAAGGAGTCGTTAAAAATGATTTTGGGCAACAAAGAAGTTTTTGCTGTCGCGGGAGCACACGGCAAAAGCACGACAACAGCAATTTTAAGCGCGATTCTCAAAGACGCAAGCGCACTCATTGGCGCAGAAAGCAAAGAGTTTCACTCCAATACGCGCGCCCTAAAAAGTCATCGTATCATCTTTGAAGCGGACGAATCAGACAAAAGCTTCTTAGAATGTAACCCTTTTTGCGCGATTGTTACCAATGCAGAACCAGAGCATATGGAAACTTACGCACACGACTTAAGACAATTCCACAAAGCCTACAAGGATTTTCTAAAGCTTTCCAAACTCTGCATTATCAACGCAGAGGATTCCTTTTTGGGTTCTTTGGAGGATTTGGGCAATCATTGTATTCGGTTTTATCCAAGTCAGGATTTGCGCTCTATTTCTTACTTTGTAGAAAATGGAATCCCAAAAACACAATTCCACCTTGTATGCGAAGGTAAAGACTATGGTGAGTTTAGCGTGTATGGATTAGGAGAACATATCGCGATTGACGCGTCTTTAGCGGTTTTAGCCGCTGCGCAGATTCTACCACTTGAAGAAATTTCTAAAAATATTCAAAACTATTGCGGAATCAAAAAGCGATTTGATATTCTTACACACAGCCCGTGCGTAATTGTTGATGATTATGCACACCACCCAACTGAAATTGCCACCACAATTAAAGCCTTACAAAAATACCAAGAGCTTACTGACATTCAGCCTCTCACTGCGATTTGGCAACCCCATAAATACTCACGCATTGCAGATAATCTACAAGGCTTTGTGGATTGTTTTGCAGGAGTAGATAAGCTCATCATTTTACCTGTTTATGCAGTAGGAGAGCCTGCGATTCCTATTGACTTTCCAACACTTTTTGCGAAATACCAACCTCTTTTCGTGGATTCTATTGTGCGCAAGGGAGATACACTTTTGCTTATCAAAGACAATCAAACTCTAGAATGCCTAAATAATGGAATCCTTGTAGGCTTCAACGCGGGTAATCTTACTTATGCACTTAGAGGTGGAATCTAATGCGTTTTTGGATTCTTTTTATTATCTTTCTTGCACTTTTGGCATTTCTAGCACAAATTCTTTCTAAATTTCATCTTATTACCCGCAAAATGCGCATATACATCGGTATTTTCTTTCTATTGATTGCAACAAGCATTGGAATCTTTACCTTTTTTCAAGACCAAAAAGAAGATAAAATCAATGAGTTAGCACAACTTTTCTTGCAAGGTAAAAATCTTGTTTGTCAAATTGGTGCGCAAAATATTGAAACCAATCGCACGACTTTTAACTTCATTAGTGGCACTTTAACGCTTATGGGGAAAGAAAACAGCGATTATCACCGCAAAACGATTCCGCTTAAATCTTGTAAGCTTAATAATGCAGAATCTCATTAAACAACTAGATTTGGAGGGCTTTCTAAAAAGCTTTGAGGGCTTTTTGGCTCGCCCAAAAGAATTGTTTTTGCAAGGAGATAGCAAAATCCACTTGCGCTATATTCAAGCCTTAGAAACACTACATTTTACGCCTCCAAAGCCTGTCCAAAACCTAGAATCACAACTTGCGCTTTTAAAAAAATTTGGGTTTTTAAAGCTAGAAGAAATTTTTGAATTTGTGAAAATTATCCGCTATTTTAATTACCTAAAAAACCTCAAATGCGAGGGAATCTTGGGCGAATGGTTTAGTCAAATTCTTATTCCTAATTCTCTCTTAGAAGTTTCTAAGTCCTTTTTGGAAAATGGCAATTTAAAAGAAGGAATTTACCTAGAATTGGATTCTATCAATGCGGCAATTGAATGCATCAAAAGAGAAACTTCGCAAACCCTAAACCAAATCCTTAATCAAAATAAGCTGAATCCCTACCTTGTAGATAGGCAAATCCATTTGATTAATGGGGAAGAATGCCTGCTTTTAAAGGCGGGATTCCATCATATTTTAAAAGGACAGATTCTCAATCGCTCTGCATCTGGGTTTTTCTATGTTCTCCCTCAAAGTATCGCCCATCTCAAAGACAAGCATAATGAGCTAAACAACAAAAAAGAAGAGCAGATTTTCTATCTCTGTCGCGAAATTTCTAGCCTACTTACCAAACATCTCTTGTTTTTAAACTTCATCAACAAAGAATTTGACCGCTTTGATAACTATCAAGCGAGATTGCATTTCGCTCGCGCCAAGAGTTTGGAATTTTTAGCACCCAAGTCGGATTCAACTATTATTTTGAATGAATTTCGCCACCCTGCTTTAAAAAATCCCAAATCCGTAAGCTTAGAATTTAAAGAACAAATCTTGATGATAACAGGCGTCAATGCGGGCGGAAAAACTATGCTTTTAAAATCTATTTTAAGTGCGGCTTTTTTGGCAAAACATTTAATCCCACTTCCTATCAATGCACACAAATCTAGCATTGGCAATTTTAAAGCTTTAAACCTTATTTTAGAAGACCCACAAAATAGCAAAAATGATATTTCAACCTTTGGTGGCAGAATGCTGCAATTTAGCAAAATCCTTAGGGAAAAAGAGGGATTAATCGGCGTAGATGAAATAGAGCTTGGCACGGATAGTGATGAAGCCGCGAGCCTCTTTAAGGTGCTACTAGAAAACCTTATGCAAAAAGGAAGCAAAATCATCATCACGACACATCACAAAAGGCTAGCGGCTCTTATGGCTGGAGATTCTCGCGTGCAACTCCTTGCGGCACTTTTTGATGAAAAGCGCGAAATGCCAACCTTTAGCTTCCTAAGCGGAACAATTGGTAAATCTTACGCCTTTGAAACAGCCTTGCGTTATGGAATCCCAAAATCTCTCGTTAATGAAGCAAAGATTCTCTATGGCGAGGACAAAGAAAAACTCAATGCACTGATTGAAAATTCCTCTAGGTTAGAGATGAAGCTACAAAGTGAAATCGCAAAAGCCAAACAAAAAACCGCAACCTTAGAGCAAAGAATTATCCATCTAAAGGACAAAGAAGAAGCCTTAGAACAAGCATTTTTAAAGCATCAAAAGGAATTAGAATCCTCTTACACAGAAGCAATCAACGCTGCCAAAGCAGCAATCAAAGAGCAATCCCCACAAGCAATCCACCGCCAAATCAGCTTTGCAAACAAGCTTTTAAATGCAGCTAAAAATACAAACTCTAAAGAATCGCAACCCACACAAACAATGCAAGCCTTTAAGGTTGGTGAATCTATCAAATATCGTCATCATCACGGAACAATTTTGAGCTTACACAAGAACAAGGTGCGCATTGAGCTAGAGGACGGAATCAAGATAGAAGTTTCCAAAAGAGAGATTAAACCTTATGGCAATGCACCCAAGCCTCCACAGACCAAAATTCAAGTTCAAGCTCCCCAAAATGCAAGTGTTGTGCTTGATTTGCACGGATTAAGAGCCGATGAAGCAATAGAAAAACTAGAGGAGTTTATCTCCAATAGTCTCATTGCCGGCTTTGACGAAGTTTTGATTTATCACGGAATTGGCACAGGCAGACTCTCGGTAGTTGTGAGGGATTTTCTCAAATCCCACCCAAAAGTGATGGATTTCACAGACGCTCCACCCAAAGCGGGAGGTTTTGGTGCAAAAATCGTCAAACTCTAGGACTCATTGCTATAGGCTGATTTATCGGTGCAATAATTTAGCATACAGAAATCTTAATCGGCTAGGTTTCAAATTGCTTTGTTGTGCGCAGAAATTTCAAAATTTGCAAAACACATTCCAAAGAACCGCTCACCCAAAGCTCCCGGTGAAATCAAAGTGCGGATTTTAGAGCTTTGCGTCATATAATGCTCTAGCCCAAAATGCGCAATATACCATTCGCACATCTTATCCAATCCCATATCCACAAGTGCGCGATTCTGCACACAAAAGAAACATTCCCTCCCACCAATACGCAAAAATGCCTCACGCCAAAGTGCAAAATTCACATCATAAGTCAAATCCGCTTTACCAAACAATCCTAAAAGTGTGGAATCGCAAAGCTTAGAAGCGGGATTTGGAAAGAAATTTTGCGTTTGATGCTGTGCATAAAGTCGTAGCGAAAAGGTATTTCTAGCCATAAGCGCACCATAATCAAACCCCAAAAACAACCATTTGGGTGCAACTTGCGCAAGATTCTCTACAAACTCAAATGCGCCAAGCGGAATCTCTCCAATCTCCACATTGAAAGCCTTTGCAAGCTCTAAAATTTCTGCATTAATTTCCTTAAAAACCAACTCCCCACCCTCTACAAACGCCATTTCTCCTTTGAAAACTAGCTCGCAAGCAAAAGCGTCCAAAAGCTCATTGCTTACAAACAATGCAACCTCTAAGCCACTGAAATCTTCTAATTTTGTTGCGGTTTGCAACTCCATTCTAAGTCTTTGGTGAAAATTCTCCTTTTGGATTCTTTGCAATTCGTTTAAGGGTTCTAAGGTCCAAAATTCTACATTTTCTTCCCCTTTTAAGTGCAAAAACTCTGCAATGTCTGCGATTAAATCACCTTTTTCACTGCCAATTTCTATGATTGCGATTCTACCCTTTTGCGTCTTTAAAATCTCTTGCAAATAAAACCCCAAAGTAAAGCCAAAAAACTTTCCTACACTCACATTGGTATAAAAGTCTCCTGTCTTACCCACACGCACTTTGCGATAATAACCCTCCTCGCCATAAAGCCACATTTGCATAAACTCACCAAAGCTTTGTGATTCCATTGCAATGCCTCCTTGTGTAAATGAGCTTAATTTATGGCTTTTTATACAACGCACTCTCAAGCTTTGTGATTCCATTTTCTCCACAAACGCGACAGTTTGGATTGCGTTTGATAGCAATTTTGCGAAAATCCATTGAACGAACATCGCAGGTAAGTAGCTTGTCAAAAAGCGGCTCTCCGACACCTGCAATAATCTTAATCACCTCCGTAGCTTCCAACACACCAAACAACCCAGCCACAGCTCCTAGAATCCCTACACTTGCCCCTGTAGGCATTTCTCTCTTTGGTGGGGCGTCAAACAAGCAAGCATAACACGCACTCACTCTTGGCTTCACGCTCATCACCTGCCCGCTGAAATGCAGGGCACTTGCGCGAACCAAAACTTTTCCAAACAACACGCACGCATCATTGATAAGAAACTTGGAGCTAAACGCATCTGTGGCTTCAACTACCAAATCATAACCCCTTATCACCTCTTGGATATTTTCTACATTCAGATGCTCTTTGAATACTTGCAGATTCAAACTAGGATTAAGTGCTTTAAGTTTCTCATAGGCAGAATCTGCCTTATTCTTGCCCAAATCCTGTGTATTATGCAAAATCTGTCTTTGCAAATTGCTTAAATCCGCTACATCGCCATCGCAAATGCCAAGATTTCCTACTCCCGCTGCGGCTAGATAATAAAGCACACTAGAACCAAGCCCACCTGCTCCTATGACAAGCACATGGGAATTTTTAAGTTTTGTTTGCCCCTCTACTCCGATTCCGCTTAATAAAATGTTGCGGTTGTATCTCTCTAAGTCTTCTTGATTTAATTCCATTAATTTTCCTTAAATTTTTGATTCCAAATTTCAAGCGCAAACAAACTCCATAGCATTTTTGCGCGTTTTTCTCTAGGATAGTTATAAGACGCATTACAAAGCGATTCTATCCTATTTTTAGGCAAAAATATTTGTGCAATTTGGGGTGCTTGCAAAGTATCCAAAACAAGCTCTTTTAGCTCTCCCTCTATCCACGCACTAAGCGGCACTTCAAAGCCTCTTTTAGGAGCTTGAACGACTTTCTTATCTAAATACTTTTGCGCTAGCTTCCTAAGCAAATATTTTGTCGTCTTACCACGCACCTTTAAATTATCTTCTAAAGTCGGCGCAAATTCCACCAATTCCTTAGACAGAAAAGGTGAACGCGCTTCCAAAGAATGCGCCATTGTCGCAATATCCATTTTGGGCAATAAATCACACAAAAGCAAATTTTTTGCGTCCAAGAGCAACATCTGTGCAAGGGGAGAATATCCACCCTTGAACATTGATTCCACTTCCCTTTGAAAAATATTGAATGTCTCACTCCTAAAAGAATGGAATCCTGCAAAAATATCTGTGGTAGAGCGCAAATAATATTCACCCAAATTTTGCTTATACGCTCCTGCCATTTGCAAAAGACGATAAAAATAATTATAAAGGGATTGTTTCACGCTAGGCTTTGGCAATCTCCTTGCAAGTGCGCTAAAAAGCAGAATCTTTGGCAAAAGCAAATGCCCGACATATCTTCTATAACCGCCAAAGAGCTCATCTGCTCCATCTCCATTTAATACGACACTCAAATGCTCCTTTGCAGCTTTTGCCACATAAAAACTAGGAATTGCTGAACTATCAAAAAAGGGACGTCCATAAGCTTGTAGGATTTTTGGCACATCTTGAATTAAATTTGTGCTAATCGTCAAACTTTGATGCTTTGTGCCAAACTTGTGCGCAGTTCGTTCCGCAAGATACGATTCATCAAACGCAGCATTCTCAAAACGAATCGTAAAGGTGCGTAAATCAGGTTTCATTTGTGAAGCCAAAGCCACAATCAAAGAGCTATCAATCCCGCCACTTAAAAACGCTCCCACTTCCAAATCAGAAGACTCTATGCGTCGCGCAATACTTTGTTTCAATAGGCTTTCACATTGCTCAAGTGCTTCTTGCTCTTTGGTAATTTTGGGCAACTGATAGTAAGACTCTAGTTTAAAATAGGGCTTGATGCTTAATTGAAATGTATTTAAATTCAAGATTCCATAATGCGCATTAGGAATCGCAAAAACCTGTTTATAAGGAGTGCTGTCTTGATAAAAAAACCCGCTTTCTAAATAAAATTTTATCGCCTCCTCCTCTATTTCTAAAGGCATTTTAAAAAATTTCAAGATTCCACAAATCGTGTTCAACTCACTTGCAAAAACCATTTTAGATTCTTGCTTGTAATAAAAAAGCGGTTTTTTGCCCATTCTATCACGCGCAAAATAAAGCTTTTGATTTTTTGCATCATAAAGAACAAAGGCAAACATTCCATCTAGCATACCTAGACGCTCCAAAAATGCTTCCCCAAAATGCGTCCAAAGCCCCAAAAGAGTTTCTGTATCACTATGCGTTTGAAAAGCGAAGTCTAAACCCTCACGCAATTGTAGATGATTATAAATCTCTCCATTAAAGAGGAGACACAAGTCCCCGCGTTGCATTGGCTGACGCGCAAGGGTGCTTAAATCTTGAATACTAAGGCGTGCGTGAAAAAATTGTAAAAATCCTCCTTGCGTCTTAGCTTCAAATACCCCTTTATCATCAGGTCCGCGATGGCGCATTAAGGAATAAACCTCCTCTAAAGGAATCTTGGAAAAATTTAATGCTCCAGCAATTCCACACATTTTCACTCCTTAATGCAACTGCAAAATACGCACAATATCGCCACTTGCAGTTACTTGATTAGGATAATTTGCAAAAAGCAATATTTGAATCATATTACTTTTTAGATAATGAGTGTTTAACAGCAAGGAATTTTTGCCAAAATTTATTTGCGTTAAGGATTCCTCGCCTTGTGAATCTATCCCCTGTGTATAAAAATCCCCATAAAGATAAATGGTTGTCTGTGGAGCAAGAGACATTTTCTGCGTGGAATCCCAAAAAACAAAAATATTTTTTTTATGTGCCTTTCCACTCTCTAAATCCAAATCCACAAACGCATTGATATTTGCCAACAGCGGTAGAATCCGCAAAGGCAAAACCCAATAAACTTTTGCTCCATTTGCTAATGCTCGTGGCTTGGATTCCAACTCCAATTCTTTCAAATAGGCATTTGCACCTTGCTTATGTGAAAGAATTTCAAAGATTTGATTCCATTGTTTTGGAGGAAGAGTTTGCATAGCCTGCGCAATCTCTAGCGAGAAGTTATAAAACAATGTCAAGGAGGGGCTAAGCAAAATTTTAGCGATTGGGAAATTTGCTGCTCCCGAATGTCTCGCGCCATCAAGCAATACTTGCGCCTTTGTAAAATATCTTAGCGCATATCCATAATCCCACCACGACAAAAGAATATCTTGCGAATGGAGTTTAAAATCCAAATCTTTAAAGGCTTGAACCTCGGCATTTTTTAGAATTGGAGGCGGAATTTGATAGTGTAAATTTGCAACCCACAGCGCGATAACTGCACTGCTAGCAAGCAAAATAATAGCAAAAAACTTCCTTAAAAGATTCAAAACAACCAAACCCACAAAAGCAATCCCAAAAGCAATCACAGGTGTCATAAAAAAACTAAACCGCATACCCAGCCAAACAGACGCCACTCCCAAAAATGCAAAGGGCAGAAAAAAAACAAAAATCAACAGGAGGGCTTGAGGGCGCGAAAGATTCGTTAAAGATTTGGATTCTTGAAAATCTTGCGCGCAAGAAGAGCAAGAATATGGGAGCTTAAAAAGAGATTCCAAAAATCCGCTATATTTCAAACTCGCCACCCAAAAGCCAAAAGTCATAACGCCAAAGGCTACAAAGCCAAGAAATGCAAGACAAAAAAGCACAAGACTACCACTGCGTGCAAAGAGCGCGGAAAAGCTTGTGGGCATTGTCTCTAGGATTCCATTCACAACAGACGCATAAACATAGGCATTTGCGTGCTGTGTCGCTCCAAAAATATAGGCATTAATCTGCGCAAAAAGCGGATTTAAAGCTCCAAAAAAAATTGCATACCCCAAACTAAAAATAAGCCAAACAGACATCTTTTGAGGCAATTTTGCGATTCCAAACAAAAGCAAAACTAATGCCAAAAAACAAAAGGACGAGGGCGTAAGAATAATCAAAAAAACCGCAATGAATGCGAGGATTTTGCGAGAAATTACGCGCACCTTTAAGAATTGTATTCCCTCTAGCAGAACAAAAAGTGCGAATCCCAAAAGTAGCAGATTTTGGATTCCATTATGCCACGCAATGGCTAAATAACCAGAGATTCCAAAAAGTGCGAGGGATTTTAAGCATAAATCCCTGCGCGTTAAGAATCGTAATAAAAAAATAAAAGTAAGTAGAGGCAAAGTCAGCAACAACATATCTGTATCAAAATACCCAGCTCCCACACGCTGATAAAAACTAGGCAAAAGAATTGCAATCAAGCTTGCGACAAAAGCCAAAAACTGCAAACATAATGGGAAAGTATTGAATAGTAAAGATTCCGCATTGGGCTGATTTAATCCCCGCAAAATTTGCAAGAGATTCCATACAACTTGCTTAAGAATCTGATAAATCAAAAGATAGAGCATAACTGCTGTGCTTGCGCTCAAAAAAACGCTACTCCAAGTCAGAGCAAACTCTAAACTCGTCCATTTTGCTAAAATTCCACCAAGAAGTGCAAGAAAATGCAAGGAGGATAATGTGTTCAAGATTTCTTTCCATTCCGAACTTCCATCAAGCAAAGCAAGAAAATCCCGCGCGCCTTTTGCGTAATAGTAGGCGTCCATTGAAGTAAGAATCAATGCCCCCTCAAAAAAATTTTGAGGGGATTGCAAACGCAAAAAATCAAGAAAATGGAACCCCAAATGAATGCAACATAATGCCAAAATGAAAAATAGATGAAAAAATAAAACGGCATTCCATTGTGGATTTTGAAAATTCAAAATATACTTGATAGCTTTTAGCATTGAAGTTTCTTTATAAGAAATTCATAAAAACATATTTAGGTCTATGGGTTTTCCTTTTTGGAACACAAACCTTTGCTTTTCTCCACAAAAGAAACACCAAACCAAACTTTGAAGAAATAAAAAGGAAAAACCCTCCAAAAATTCCAAAAAGAATTGTTGGAATGGAATTTTGATTATCTTTTTGAAAATTGCGGGCTTCTTCTTGCTTTGCGCTTTCCGTATTTTTTACGCTCTACTACCCTAGAATCACGCGTCAATAAACCTTTAGGTTTTAAAATAGCTCTAAAATTAACATCATAAAGTGCTAAAGCCTTAGAAATCCCGTGCCTTAGTGCTTCTGCTTGCGCAGAGTAACCGCTACCAAATGCGACCGCAACAATATCCACACTTTTTTCTTGTTTTGTTAAAAGCAAAGGCTGCATTACTTTCATTTTGATTGCTTCATGACCACCCAACCAATCATTAAGATTTGTTTCATTAATGCTTAATTTTCCACTTCCGGGAGTTAGCCATACCTTTGCAATCGCTGTTTTTCTTTTTCCTGTTGCATAAATTTTTGCCATTTGTTAATCCTTATTTTGATTCTTTGGAAACTTGTGCGCTATGAGGATGAGTTGCATCACAATAGACTTTTAACTTTTTAATCATCATACGACCCAATTTCGTTTTAGGAAGCATACCACGAACAGCCAACTTATAGAGTTTCTCTGGGTGTTTCTCTAGCATTTCTTGCAGTGTTTTTGACTTCGTGCTACCAAAATATCCTGAATGCGTAAAATATTCTTTGTCCTCTAGTTTCATTCCGCTAAATTTTACTTTTGGCGCATTGATAACAACAACAAAATCACCGCAATCTACATTTGGTGTATAACTTGGTTTATGTTTGCCTCTTAAAAGTGTGGCAATTTCGGTGATGAGGCGACCAAATGTTTTACCCTCCGCATCTAAAACAATCCAATCACGTTTAATTTCGTTGGCTTTTGCCATTTTGGTAATTTTCATAACTTTACCTTTCATAATAATTTGCTTCTTACAATCCAAAATATTACTTTTGGAATAAATTTGCAATTATAGCGCATTACTATAAATATTTACTTAAATTAAGTTATATTTTATATAAATTGGAGATTTTATTGAATCTTTAAGATTTCAAAATGTAGAGGGGGTAAAGGTTATTTTCTGCAATAATACACAAATGCGGGAGGAAAATTATTCCATACGATTTTGGATTTTTTAATTTCACTAAACATTTTATCTCCATAGATTCTTTTTCGGAATCTCTTTGCACCTAATGTAGGCAGAATATAAGCAAAGGTAGCAAAATATCCCCCTGGACTTAGTGTATTGTAAATGTTTTCTAAAATACATTTTTGTGTCACTTGGCTTAAAAGTGCCCAAGGAATCCCGGACACAATCACATCAACAGAGGACATTTGCCTCTCTTGCATCATTGCTTGCAAGGATTCCGCAGAACCTAATGCAATATCAAGATTTGGAAACCTTTTGTGTAGCTTCTCCGCAATTTTAGGATTGATTTCAACCGCAAACAAATGTGCAGATTCAGACTTTTTACGCAATATAACCTCTGTAAAAGCTCCCATTCCTGGTCCTATTTCAATGATATTAGAAGCCTGCTCAATGCCGATATTTTTTGTAATCATTTCCGCAAGATATTTAGAACTAGAGCATACAGCACCCGTTCGCTTCGGGTGCGCAAGATAATAGGGCAACAACCAATCCTCCTAATTAATAAATTCGTCTTGATTAAAAGACTTTACAAAATTTATTTTACATAAACATGCAAATTTACTTGAATATCTTAATCCCATTTTTGCCCTAATAAATTCCCATTCCTATCAAAAAACAATTCTAAACTATCGTTAATTTCAATCTCATAACCAAAACCTTTATAATCCACATCGGTGATGTGTGAGCTGGGATACATTTGATGCACTTTGGAAAAAATGGTTTGTAGCGAAGCACCATAACCCATTTCATTATTATTCGGATAAAGCATATTCTGAATCGGTTGCGTTGGCGCAGACTGAATGGTATTATTTTCCTGTATATGTGGCTGTGCTGATTGCGTTGGCATTGAATTTGTCGGGGTGGTTGTAACTTGATTTGTTGCTGGGGATTGTGGTAGGTTAGTGGTTTCCTCTATTGGAATATTAGGATTTGCCAACAAAACAGAGCTTAAAATAATATAGATAAAAAGTTTAAATTTCATTTAACTTCCTTATATTTGAAATTTACACAAAAGTATATAGTAATTTTGTCAATTTTTTATGAAGTTTTACCAAAGATTTCATCAAGATTCATTGCAGAATCGTAGAGTTTTATTCTTTTACAAATATTTTATGTAAAATGCACCCCTCTCAATACAAATGCACAATCCACAGGAATTCTGCCAATCTTTACAATTCCATA